>JAYYEE010000072.1:0-14441 GCA_036160175.1 Planctomycetota bacterium | reverse complement strand
GCTGGCGGTCGGGCTCTCTTCGACCTCGCCGGGCGACGCCGGGAACCGATCCCGGTGTTCGCAGAGATGGGCTCTGCCAACCCGGTCGTCGTGCTCCCGAACGCCATGCGCGCTCGCGGCGCGCAGATCGCCGCTCAGCTGGCGGCCTCCTCGCTCCTGGCTCAGGGGCAGTTTTGCACGAGTCCCGGCATCGTGCTCTGGATCAAGGGCGACGGGGCGGACGCGTTTGACGCGGCGTTGCAAGGCGGGATGACGTCCGCGGCGGCTGGCCCCGCAGTGCACCCGACGATCCGGCGTGGCTATGAGCGCGCGATGGACGAGCTCGGGGCGCTGCCGGTGGAGGTCCATAAGGCGGCGGTGGAGTTGGCTGGCGCGAGCGACGTGTGCCCGGCGATCTTGCGGGCGGCCCCAGCAGACATGCTTAAGCACGAGCGTCTCCGCGCCGAGGTCTACGGCCCGGCGATGCTCGCGGTCTGTTGCAGCTCAGCGGAGGAACTCGAGCAGGTTCTCTCGTCCATGGATGGGCACCTCACAGGGACCGTGCATGGTGACGGTGACGACTTCGCGCGAAACGCGACGGTAGTGGCCGCGTTGCAGGGAAAGGTGGGCCGGATGATCGCCAACGGCGTCCCGACCGGGGTCGAGGTCTGCGCGGCGATGGTGCACGGCGGGCCATACCCCGCCGCGACGGACGCGCGCTTTAGCGCGGTCGGCGCGACGGCCATCCAGCGCTGGGTCCGCCCGGCTTGCTGGCAAGATTGGCCGCACGATCAGCTCCCGCCTGAGCTCCGTGACGACAACCCTCGTGGCGTGCGCCAGACGGTCGACGGCGCGCGCGCGTGAGGGGTGCGGCGGCGATCATCCGCCGAACATCTGCGTCCAGGTGCGGCCGTGTTGGCCGAGCCCGGTGCGTCCGTGGCCGCCGAGCATGTTCTTGTGGTGGCCTGGGCTGTACCACCACGCGCGGATGGCGCCGCGGCCGGTGCTCTGACCGGCGGCGATATTCTCCGCGGACGCGCTCGTGCCGAAGTTGGCGGCGCGCTGACCGAAGCGCTGCTTACCTTGGACAGGTGACGTGTGCGAAAAGAACTTCAGCCGCTCCATGTCTAGGCTGTGGTCTCTGGCGGCCGCTGAGAGCTTCGGGTCCACGCGGAGGGTGGAGAGGCCGAGCAGGTAGCGCAGGCGATTCAGTTCGAGCGTTCCGAGGTACTCCTCAGCGGGCGTCGCCTCGCGCAGAGACTCGTTCGCTGCGAGCGCCTTCCGGTCTGCCGCGGACATCGGCAAGCCAGCCAGCGTCGCGAAGGTGATCGCGTCTTCGATGTGCTGGTCGTCGCCCGGGCCAGGCGGCATCGGCAGCTTGGTGAAGTGCCTCTCCGTGTCTTCATGGAGCTCAAGCCCCTCCGTCGCGGATGCGTAGGTCGTGAACCAGCCCCGCAGCTCGTGGTGCGCCACGCGCAGCTCCGTCAGCTGGAGGTCCAGCTGTTCGTCGGCGCGCAGCAGGTCGGCGAAGGCTGGTAAAAGCAGCGCTTCGAGCCGCGCGATCCGCGGGTCAATTTCGGCGCGGATCGCGGCCTTGCTGAGCCCTCGTCCGCGCGTGACGGCGAGGGCCTGACTTCGGAGCTCGGCGACTTGCGCAGCACCATCTCGCCCCAGCAGCGCTTTCTGCGCCGCCTTGGCGGCGTCCTCTAGGCGCCCGAAGACCTTGGCGGCGTCCTTCTCATAGGACTTCTGCCGCGCGAGATACTGCTTGCGAAGCGCGGCGGACGCCTGGATGCGGAAGCGTGTCTTGCGCGTGCGGAGCTCGCCTACGATCGCTCGCGCCTTGTCGAGGTCTAGCTGCCGCGACTTCAGGCGCACCACGAGCGTCGTGGCAGGCTTTGGCGGGGGCGGTGGCTCTTGCGCGGTCGCTGCGTGTGCGAGGAGGAGCGCGGCGGTTAGGAGTCGGACAGGTCCCATGCGGTCTGAGCGGCGACGGGGTGTTCGCCGCTGCGCGCATTGTAACCTGCACGCGGATCCAAGGGAACGTGCTCTGGGGCGGCCGGCTACGAGCCCCAGCGCTTGTTCTTATTCTGCCAGCGCTGCCACTCCATGAACTTGCGATGCGTCACGCCGGTCAACTTCTGTAGCGTCGCGACCCACTTGCCTTCGCAGCTGCGCAAGATGCGCCGCGCGTTCTGGGGCCCGAAGTCCTGCGGCCCGTTCGGGTCGTTGCTGACCGCGCGCGTCGCCTCCGAGTGCTGGCTGCCCCATGCGCGGATGATCATCTTCACGATCTCGCGCTTATCTTTGATCTTCGCCTCGGTGAAGTTGCCCAGCGCTTCGCCTGACGCCGCACGGAGCTCGTCGTGCGGGGACCGTGACGTCACCTCGATCAAGTAGTCGATCTGGCGGTCGTCCTGGGTCTTCCCCAGCGCCTTCAGCATGTGAGCGCGGAGGCTGATGTTGTCCTTGAACCGCTTGTTCTCGACATACTTGGCCAGCTCCTTGGCGCCGTCCGCCTCATACTTGGCGAGCGCGTCGGCGGCCTCACGGTAGATAAGGTCTTGCTTACCTTCGCGCGCCTTGCCGAGCTTGAAGCAGTCGCCGAGCCCCTTGGCGAGCTTCTTCTTGTCTTTCGAGTTCTGTTGCTCAGGGGCCTTCGTCAGGGACTGGATGAGGCCGATGGCCTGGAAGTCATCCGTCATCTTGCGGTTCTTGACATAGCCTTTGAGCTCGGTGATCCGCTTGGGCAGCGTCGGGTCGACCGGCGGCTCCTTGGCCTTTTGGGCGATGATGGTTCCGTGCCCGAGGGCTAGGCAGGCGAAGAGCGCCGCGGCTGGGTAAGTAGCCATGCAGCGAGTGTAAGCTACCAAAGTGTCGGAAGCACCTCGAACAGGGTGCGCGTGCCGGCCAGCGCCACGTTTTCGCGGTCATCCGCATTGCATTGGGGGCGTCGCAGGCTGTACGACACCACACCGCAGACCACCATGAAGCAAGTCTTGATCACTGGCGGCGCGGGCTTCATCGGCTCGCATGTGGCGCATCGGCTGCTCGCTGAGGGGCTCCGGGTGTCGGTGTTGGACAACCTCGACCCCTACTATGATCCGGCCATCAAGCGTCGAAACCTCGACGAGCTGCGTGCGCGCGGCGAAGACCGTTTCTCTTTCATAGAAGGCGACTTGCGTGACGAGCAGGCGTGCCGAGAGGCTGTTCATGGATGCGACGTCGTGGTGCACCTAGCGGCCCTGGCGGGCGTCCGGCCCTCGCTGCAGGACCCCGCGCGCTACATGGACGTCAACGTCCGCGGGACCCAGTTGTTGCTCAACGCGATCGCGGACGCGCGTGTGCGCTTCGTCTTCGGGAGCAGCTCTTCGGTCTATGGAGGTAACCGGGAGGTCCCCTTCTCTGAAGACCACCGCGTCGACCGCCCTGTTTCGCCCTACGCGGCCAGCAAGAAGGCTGGCGAGGTGCTCTGCTACACATGGCATCACCTGCGCGGCAACCCGGTCACGTGCCTGCGCTTCTTCACCGTCTATGGCCCGGGTCAGCGGCCCGAGATGGCGATCCACAAGTTCGCGCGCATGATCTCGGACGGCGAGCCGATCCCGTTCTTTGGCGACGGCTCGTCGCGGCGGGATTACACCTACGTTGAGGACATCGCCGCTGGGGTGCGCGCGGCGATGGAGCGCGAGGCGGGCTATGAGATCTTCAACCTCGGCGGCTCTGCGACCACTTCGCTGAAGGAGTTGGTCGCGCAGGTGGAAGCTTCGCTCGGGATTCCAGCCTCGCTAGATCGGCAGCCTGATCAGCCAGGCGACGTGCCGATCACCTACGCCGACGTGACCCGCGCGGAGCAGGCGCTGGGCTACCGACCAGAGACCCCGTTGGCCGAGGGGGTGAAGAAGTTCTGCCGCTGGTATCTAGCTGAGAAGGCCGCTGGCCGAGTGCGATGAGCAAAACACACAAGAAAGAACGGGTCCTTGTTACGGGCGGCGCTGGCTTCATCGGCTCTCACCTGTGCGCGCGGCTCTGCGCGGACGGCCGTGAGGTCGTCGTCCTCGACAACTTGGTGACTGGCGCTCGCGATAACCTCTCAGGTTTGGACGTCGCGCTCGTCGAGGGGTCGGTTGCGGTCGCCGCGGACGTGGCGCGCGCGATGGAAGGGGTCACGAAGGTGGTTCACCTCGCGGCGCTGCCGTCCGTCGCGCGATCGCTTGAGCGACCGCTCGACACGCACGAGGCGTGCGCGACCGGGACGGTGACGCTGCTCGACGCTGCGCGACGGGCTGGCGCGCGCGTCGTCTACGCGGGCAGCAGCTCGGCCTATGGCAACCAGGACGAACAGCGCAAGCACGAGGGGCTCCGCGAGGACCCGCTCTCGCCGTACTCCGCCGCCAAGCTCGCTGGCGAGCTGTATTGCCGTACGTTCGCGCGGGTCTTCGACCTCGACGTCGTCGTCGCGCGCTTCTTCAACGTCTTCGGGCCTCGG
Source organism: Planctomycetota bacterium (assembly GCA_036160175.1). Taxonomy (GTDB): domain Bacteria; phylum Planctomycetota; class UBA1135; order UBA1135; family UBA2386. The sequence continues at coordinate 9,973 of JAYYEE010000072.1, read as the reverse complement.
CAGCCCGCCGACAGTCCGTACTCTGGCGTGATCGCTGCGTTCTGCCGGAAGTTGATCCTCGGCGAGCCGGTTCGGATCGACGGTGATGGCGGGCAAGCGCGCGACTTCACGTTCGTCGAGGACCTGGTCGACGGGGTCGTGCGCTGCTTGGACGGGGACACGCGCGGCTGCGTGACCGTTAACCTCGCATACGGCGAGGCGACGACCGTGATGGACGTCTATGAGCAGCTGCGTGGAATGGCGAAGGAGCTGGTCCCAGGCGTGGCGACGCCCGCGCCAAACATGGCGCCCCCGCGTTCTGGAGACGTGCGCCATTCGCTCGCTGACGTCCGCGCTGCCGAGGCGCACTTTGACTTTTCGCCGACCGTCGGGTTCGCGGCGGGGCTGCGACAGACGTTCGCTTGGTATCTTGCGCAGATGCGCACGGAGCAGCCGCAATGAAAGGTGTTGTCCTCGCGGGCGGCCTCGGTAGTCGCCTCTATCCGCTGACGAAGATCACCAACAAGCACCTGTTGCCGGTCTACAACCAGCCGATGATCTACTACCCGATCCAGTGCTTGGTGAACGCCGGGATCACAGACATCTTGGTCGTGACGGGCGGGAATTATGCGGGGCACTTCTTGCAGCTGCTGCGCAACGGCGCCGACTTCGGGCTGCGACGGCTTGGGTTTGCCTACCAGGAGGGCGAGGGCGGCATCGCGGATGCGCTCAAGCTCGCCGAGGAGTTCGCTGAGGGCGAGTCGATCTGCGTCGTGCTCGGAGACAACATCATCGAGCAGAACATCAAGAAGGCTGCGGATGACTTCCGCGCGCAGGGCGGTGGCGCCAAGATCCTGCTCAAAGAGGTGCACGACCCCGAGCGCTTCGGCGTGGCGACCGTCGATGACAGCGGCAAGGTGCTGAAGATCGTCGAGAAGCCGAAGGAGCCCGAGACCAACCTCGCGGTGATCGGGATCTACATGTATGACGCAGACGTCTTCGACGTTTGCCGCACGCTGAAGCCCTCGGATCGCGGGGAGCTAGAGATCACCGACGTTAACAATGAATACGTCCGGCGCGGGACGCTGACGAGCGAGCGGCTCGAAGGCTGGTGGACCGACGCGGGGACGTTCGAGTCGCTGTATCGCTCTTCGACGTTGGTCCGCGACGGCGGCGCCAACAGGGTCGACCAATAACGCAAGAGATGACGAGCGCGTGTGACCTGTTGGTGACGGGTGCCAAAGGGCAGCTAGGTCGCGCCATCGTCGCGGAGGCTGGACGCCGCGGCCTGCGCGCGCTCGGCGTCGACGTCGACGAGATGCCGCTCGATGACCGCGCGCGGATTCTTGAGGTGGTCGGCGCCGCTGCGCCGCGTGCGATTCTCCACTGCGGCGCCATCACCAACGTGGACGGCTGCGAAGCCGAGCCGCTGGCGGCTTACCGCGTCAACGGTCTTGGGACGGCGTGGGTCGCCGATGCCGCCGCCGCGTGCGGCGCGGCGATGGCCTACGTCAGCACGGACTTCGTCTTCGACGGCGCCCTCGCCGGGACGCCGTACCCAGTTGACGCGGCGGTCGCGCCGCTCTCTGTCTACGGCGAGAGCAAGCGGCTGGGTGAGGAAGCCGTGCTCGCCCATGAGCGCGGCGACTTCTACGTCGTGAGGACGAGCTGGGTGTTCGGGCCCGGCGGCAAGAACTTCCCTCGCGCGATCCTCGAGCGGGCCCGCTCGGGGCAGCCGCTGAAGGTGGTCACCGACCAGGTGGGCCGACCGACGATGACCTTGGACTTGGCTGACGCGTTGCTCGACTTGCTCAAGCTGCGACCTGCCCCAGGCGTGTATCACGCTGCCAACGAGGGGCATTGTTCGTGGCACGAGTTCGCCTGCGAGGTGCTCAAGGCCGCGGGCCTGGGGCGTGACGTCGGGGTGCAGACCGCGGCCGACCTGGGTCTGCCCGCGGCGCGGCCCGCGTGGTCGGTGCTCGACACGAGCAAGTTGACCGAAGTGCGCGGCAAGCCCCTGCCCAGCTATCAGGACGCCTTGGCGCGTCATCTCCCGCTAGATGAGCAGAGCCGCGCGGACCGCGACGCCGGCTCGGGTGATCCCCGCGGCAAGCAACATTGATCACTCAGACTGCAGGACCTCTATCGTGAGCAAGATCCTCGTGACCGGCGGCGCCGGGTTCATCGGCTCGAACTTCGTCCGCATGCTCTTGGCCGAGACAGACCACCAGGTCGTGAACCTGGACCTGCTGACCTATGCCGGCAATCTTGAGAACCTCAGCGACGTCGACCAAGACGAGGCCTACGCCTTCGTCCGCGGAGACATCGCTGACCCGGCCGCCATGGCCGCGGTCTTCGAGCAACACCGCCCGGACGCGGTGGTGCACTTCGCGGCTGAGAGCCACGTCGATCGGTCGGTGCTCGACGCGACGGCGTTCGTGCAGACCAACGTCGTCGGGACGCAGGTGTTGCTCGATCAGAGCCGGCACCACGGCGTCGGACGCTTCGTGCACGTGAGCACCGACGAGGTCTACGGGTCACTCGGTCCGACGGGCCTGTTCACGGAAGAGACGCCGATCCAGTCGAACTCGCCGTATTCGTCGTCGAAGGCGGGCAGCGACCTGCTGGTCCGCGCGGCTGTGCACACGCACGGGATGGACTGCGTGGTCACGCGCTGCTCGAACAACTACGGCCCGTTTCAATTCCCCGAGAAGCTGATCCCGTTGATGATCGCCAACGCGCTGGAAGACAAGCCGCTGCCGATCTACGGGGACGGCAAAAACGTCCGTGACTGGATCCACGTCGCCGACCACTGCAGGGGGATCTTGTCGGCGTTGGATTCAGGCGAGCGGGGCGAGGTCTACAACTTCGGCGGCGACGCTGAGCGGGAGAACCTGTTCGTCGTCCACGAGATCCTCCGCCAGGTCGGCAAAGGTGAAGACCTGATCACCTACGTGACGGATCGCCCTGGCCACGACCGGCGCTATGCGATGGACTCGTCCAAGGCGCGCGAGAAGTTGGGCTGGACGCCGTCATATACCTTCGAGGAAGGGCTGCGGCAGACCGTTGAGTGGTACCTCGCGAACCAGCCCTGGTGGGAGCGGGTCCGCAGCGGCGCCTATCAGGAGTACTACGATCGGATGTACGGCGCTCGCTGATCGCCGGTCGGCGGACGTCGTTAGGTCTGCGACGCCTGCGCAGTCCGGCGGAGCAGGTCAAGCTGGCCCCACAGGGCGGCCAACGCCGCCTCGGTGCGGAGCGGGTGTTCCCCCAGCGTGATCGGGGTGAAGCCTGCGCTGTGCAGCATGTCGACTTCGTAGGGCAAGAAGCCGCCGTCGGGTCCGATCGCCAGCGTATAGGGCGTGTCAGCTGGCATGAGCTCGCTCGTCGACGTCGCGGCGTTCGGGTGCGCGACGAAGCGCAATTCGGGCAAGTCGAGGCGAGGCAGCTCATCTTGGACCATCGGCTTGAAGCGGTCGAATCGGAGCAGCTCAGGCATTTGGGTCCTGCCGCCTTGCTCGAGGCCTAGGATCAGCTGCTCTCGCTGGACGGCGGGGTCGCAGGCGCGGCTCTGCATCCAGGTCTTATCGACGCGCCAAGTGCGGAAGATGGCGATGCGCGCGTAGCCCATCGCGGCTGCGTGGGCCAGCATGCGCAGCAACACCTTGGGGCGCGGGCAAGCCAGCATCAGGGTGTCGCGTGATGGCTCCTGACGCGCCCCTAGGTGCACGCGGACGACGGCCGCGGCGGGGGTGATTTGCTCGACGACAGCTTCGCCCAACTCGCCGTCGACGACGCCTGCGCGCAGGGTGTCTCCGACCGCTGCGCGGAGTACTGCGCGCAGATGGTCGGCGCGCCGACCAGTAAGCACGGCGCGCCCGTCGCGGTCGAGCTCGCCCGCTTCCAGCAACAAGAGGTTCACGCCGCGGGCCTCACAGGCGCAGCCGGCGACGAAGCCGCTGCCAGAAGGTCGCCTCAGGCCGATCATCTGAAGGGTCGGTGCGGTGGCGCCGGTCGTCGGGCTCGGCAAGCGGGTGAAGACTCGTCCCAAGGAGCTTCATGCTCAGATCCAGGTCGTCGGCCAGGTCCTGCTCACAGGCGTGCAGGTCAGGGATGGCTTGGTCGAGGGCCGGGCGGCGAGCGAGCTCATGCGCCACGCCGCCGGCGAGTCGTTGCGCGACGCCGCCAGCGCGGCGCAGCGCACCTGAAGCTGTCGCGCGCTGGAGTCGCCACTTCGCGGGCCGCGTGAGCTCGCGCGTGAGCGCGCCCGGCAGTTTGCCGAGCGTCTGGATGCGCGCCTCTGCAGCGGCCGGGCTAAACTCACGGGCGAGCAAGCGGCGTGCGCTGCTCAGCGGTCCGCTGGCGGCCGGGTCCGGCGCGTGGACGCAGCCGGCGGCCGCGAGGCTGAGGAGTGCTGCGGCTGGGCTTAGGCGGGGCGTGCGGATCATGGCGTGCAGCGACCTCATGCGCCGCGCAAGGATACTAACGGGTCATGTCGCGCCGCGCGCAGGGCTGGGACGACCGAGACGATCAGCCCAGTCGTCATCGCCATCGCCGCGACTTGCAGCAGCCACACGGGCTCGATCCGACAGGGCACGCGCTGAAGGTTATAGACGTCTAGCGGAAACAGGTCGACGCCCGTAGCCCACAGCACGGCTTGACGGATCTCTTCGAGGTATGCGGCCGTGAGGGTCCCGACCGCGAGGCCGAGGGCGACGCCGCAGCACGTGATCACGAGGCCGCAAGACAAGAAGACCGTCGTCACGCCGGTGGGGGTGCCGCCCATCGCGGTAAGGATGCCAATGTCAGAGGTCTTCTCGGTGACCATCATCGAGAGCGTGGCGAGCATCAGGAACGCTGCGACGACCATGATGACGATCAAAACGATCTTCATCAGGCCGCGCTGGTGCGAGACGTTGGCGAGGAACTGCGCGTTGCGCTCGCGCCAGCTCTGCACGTCACCGAAGCCGCGACCGTCGCGCTCCGTCACGCGACGCACGCTCCGCGCGAGGCGCGCCGTGGTCTCCTCAAGCTGTTCGTGGTCGTGGACCCGCACCGCGACCTCATCGACGCGCTGCGGCGTCTCCGGGAAGAGCCGCTCACGCAGCGTGTCGACGGAGACGAAGACGTTGTTGCCGTCAAACCCGCCGTGCTCGGTTCGGTAGGCGCCCGCCACGCGCAGGTCGATCTCGACCTTGACGGGCTGGGATCGCCCGTCGCTGGTCGCCTTCATGAGCGCGGTCGTCAGGCGCAGCGGGTCTCCGACGCGCAGCCCTTCGCGCTGCATCCGTTGTAGGCCGATCAGCACTGCGGGTGTGCTTTGCACCGCGGCCAGTGGGTCGTCGAGGTCCGCAGCGCGTAGCTCCTCTGGGATCTCGGGGGCGGCTATCCACGCGCGCATCTCCGTGGCCTCGGCTTCCAGCGCGGCGTCGACCCCGTAGACGAACAAGAAGGGCTGGTCGCCGCCATGCAGCGCGCTCTTTCCCGGCAGCGGCGCTGGCGGCGGCCGGCGGCCCGGCGGCGGCAGCAAGCCCAAGTTCAGGCCGCGCGGCGCCGCGGCGGCGACGTTGGGGTCATCCGCGAGGGCGGCGCGCAGGTCTGGCCACTCGCTCCAGCGGGGGAGGTCGCTGATGACGGCGTCGGCCGTCGCGGAGCGGACGTGGTCTTCGATGACCTGCAGGAAGCCGCTGAACAAGGAGACGACGACGACGAGGGCCCAGACGCTCAGCATGATCCCGCCCATCCCCAGCAAGTTGATGGGGCGGGTCAGCAGGTAGCGGACCGCTAGAAACAGGCGATACATCAGGAGATCTGCTCCTGCTCCGTCACGACGCCGTCTCTCATGCGGATGATCCGGTCGCAGCGGCCCGCGAGGTCCTCGTCGTGGGTGACGAGCAAGAACGCGAGCTTGCGTCGTTCTTGGATCGAGAACATCAGCTCGACGACGCCTTCCGCGGTCTGCGAGTCGAGGTTGCCCGTCGGTTCGTCGGCGAGCACAACGCTCGGTTCGGCGATCAGCGCCCTCGCGATGGCGCAGCGTTGGCGCTCGCCGCCAGACAGCTCGCTCGGTCGGTGGTGCAGTCGCTCCCCAAGGCCAACCTGTGTCAGCATCTCCACCGCGCGCTGTTTGCAGCGCGAGCGTGCGCCCATGTAGCGGAGCACCGAGGCGTCCATCATCTGCGCGAGCAGAACGTTCTGGAGCGCCGTCAGCTCCGGGATCAGGTGGTAGAACTGGAAGACGAAGCCGACGTGACGGTTGCGCAGCTTGGCTCGCGCGGCGGCGGACGTGCCGCTGGTCGGTTGGCCGAGCACTTGGACCTCGCCGCGGGTCGGCGTGTCGAGCAAACCGAGCAGGTGCAGCAAGGTCGACTTGCCGGCGCCCGACGCGCCCAGCAGCGCGACCTTCTCGCCTGCCTGGATCGTCAGGTCGACCCCGCGGAGCACGGGGATCTCACGGCTGCCGATCGCGTAGCTCTTGTGGACGCCGACGGCGCGGAGGACGGGGGCTTGCGGGGTGGTCATTCGTAGGAGAGCGCCGTCACAGGGTTGAGCCGCGCGGCCTTTCGCGCCGGCAGGAACGCCACGATTACGGAAAGGGCGACCGCGCCGAGCGCGACCGTGGCGACCCACGAAGGTTCAAGATGGCACGGGACCTCGTCGAGGTCGAACAGCCCCCGCGGGAAGAGCTCGATCTGGAACTGCGAATACAGCCAGTCGTTGATCGGGTTCAGCCACGCTGCAGAGAGCAGGCCGGCGCCGACGCCGAGGAGCGTTCCGAGCACGCCGACGACCACGCCGCTGATCAAGAACACGCCGCCAACGCCGCCTGGGCTGCCGCCGATGGCGGTGACGATGCCCACGTCCTTGACCTTCTGGGTCACCATCATGTGCAGCGTCGTGTAGATGACGAAGGCGGAGACAAGCATGACGATGAACAGGACGATCTCCATCATCGCCTGCTCCTGCGCGACGGCGGACAGGAAGGTCTCGTTCTGCGCGCGCCAGTCCAGCACCACGCACGGCGAGCTCCCCTCTGGCAGCGCCGCCTGCGCTGCTCGTTGCAGCCTCACGGCCAACGCCGACGCTGCGCCAGCGTCCAGATCGGCGACGGGTTGGATCGCGACGTCGGTGACGAGGTCGACGCTCTGCGGGTCGAAGGCGTCGTGCCCCAGCATGGTCCGGAGCGTCTCGATCGGCATGAGCACCGTCGTCTCGTCAAACATGCGGCTGCCGGCGCTGAACCACCCGGCGAACGCCATCCGGGTGGTGTGCGGCCGTAACACCGCGCCGTCTTTGTCCTCCGTCGGGAATGCGACGCAAAGGACGTCGAAGGGGTCGCCCTGGACGGCGCGCTGGTTGGCGAACACGCGCGGCCAGCCCAAGAGCAGCCCTGGCCAAGCGCTGCGGTGGCGCGTCGGGTCTGGGTCGCACGGGAGGTCTGCTTGGACGCGCGCGGCGTGCTCCATGGCGTCAGGCACCAGCAACTCGGCGCGTCGAGCGGGGTCTGCTTCGTCGAAGACGATCGATCGCGGATCAGTGCGGCCGCGGCGGGCGATTTGTGCTGGGCCCAGATCGAGCCAAGCGTTTAGGTCGACGACTTCTGGCTCGCGCAAGGGGTCAATGCCGAGCAAGACGGCGAAGCCGTTGTTCGTCCTCGCGCGGTCGAACTCCAGCTGGGAGCTCCCACCACGTGCGCTCGCGCGGGAGCCGCGCACTGGCTGCAGCAGGCCGTGGTGGCGTAGCCGAGGGGCCGTAGACTTGACTTGCGGGTCAGCCTCCAGGAGTGCGCGCAGGGCGTCGTAGCCGGTGTCGTGCGGGAGGTCCGTGAGCAGCAAATCGGGCGAGCTCCTGCGGACGTCCGTGTGGATGTCCGCGACGAAGCCGGTGAACACGCCGTCGACGATGAGCATCGCCCACACGGCGAACGCGACCCCGAGCATGCAGAGCACGTTGATGCGGCGCGTCACAAGGTAGCGTCGCGCCAGAAACGGACTGAACGCAGGGATCACGTGGAGATGATGCGGTCGGGCTACTCCGAGGCGGCCGCCTGGGCAGCTTCGGGGTTGTCGGGGCCATCGTCAGCGGCTGTCTGCTGGTCGACGCGCCGAAGCAAGGGGAACAGCACTACATCGCGGATAGACGTCGAGCCGGTCAACAGCATGCAGAGCCGGTCCACTCCGATGCCGAGGCCGCCTGTCGGTGGCATGCCGTACTCCAGCGCCGTCACGTAGTCGGTGTCGACTTCGCCTGGCGTCTCGTCGTCTTTGTCGACGACCTGGGCCTCAAAGCGCTTCTCCTGATCGATAGGGTCGTTCAGCTCCGAGAAGGCGTTGCCGAGCTCCATGCCCGCGATGAACAGCTCGAACCGCTCGGTGACCCGTGGGTCGTCGGTCATCCGCTTCGCTAGAGGGCTGATGGCGGTCGGGTAATCATGGACATAGACCGGTCCGGTGAGCGTGTCTTCGACGGTCTCCTCGAAGACGTCGTTGGCGAGCTTGTGCGGTTCGATCCCGTCCGTCTTGAGCTTGAGCTCCTTGGCGCGCGCGAGGACTTGGTCGTGGTTGAACCAGTCGACGTCCGGGTTCTTCTCGGCGAACAGGTCGAGGTAGCGCGCGCGACGGAACGGCGGCTTGAGGTCGTAGGTCTGGCCGCGGAACGTGACCTCGCCGTTGCCGTCTAGCACAACGTCAACGAGGTGCGCGAACAGCCCCTCGACCAGCTCCATGATGTCTTTGTAGTCTGCCCATGCCTCGTAGCTCTCGAGCATGGTGAACTCGGGGTTGTGGCGCGTGCTGATCCCCTCGTTGCGAAAGACCCGGCCGATCTCGTAGACGCGCTCCATGCCGCCGACGATCAGGCGCTTTAAATAGAGCTCCGGCGCGATCCGCAAGAACAGCGGCATGTCGAGCGCGTTGTGATGCGTCGTGAACGGCCGCGCCGCCGCGCCCCCGAAGATCGACTGCAAGATCGGCGTCTCGACCTCTTGGTAGTCACGGGAGTCGAAGTAACGGCGGATCTCGCGGACGATCTTTGAGCGCAGCGCGAAGGCGTCGCGAACGCCCGGGTTCGCGAACAGGTCGACGTAGCGCATGCGGTAGCGCTGCTCCGTGTCCTGCAGGCCGTGCCACTTCTCGGGCGCTGGCCGCAAGGCCTTCGATGCGAGGGTGACCTCCTTGGCCCAGATGGTCTTCTCGCCTTTTTGAGTGAGGCCGAGTTCGCCCGTGATGCTGACGAGGTCGTTGCTCTCGACCTTCTTCCGGTTCGGCCAGAAGTCGGCGAGGTGGTCTCGTTGGAACCCGATCTGGATCGATCCGCTCCGGTCGGAGAGGTGCGAGAACCTGAGCTTGCCGAAGTCGCGGACCTGCGAGAGCCGCCCGGCGACGGTGACGCTCTGGCCCACCTTGCCGTCAAAGTCCTCAAGGACGGCTGCGACCGCGACCCCTTTGGGGACTCGCGCGGGGAACACGTCGGTCCCCGCATCACGCAGCGCCTTCAGCTTCTCGTAGCGATCACCAGCGATACCGTCCGTCATGCGGGCAGCATGCTATCCGTGACGGATGAAGAGTGCGAAGGTCGTCTGACCGGTGTCGACGAAGCGCGGACCGAGAATCAGTCCGCGTCCGGCAGCGCGACCTGCAGGCGGCCGTCGACCGCGCGCGCCTCATAAGTCTGCACAGCCCAGTCCGCGCCGGCGTCGCAGGCGCCCGTCTCTAGGTCGAACTCCCAGAGGTGCAGGTGGCAGACGACTTTGCCGTTCAGGAGCGTCCCGTCGCACAGCGGCGCGCTGGCGTGCGGGCACGCGTTGTCGATGACGCGGTAGCCGCCGCCAGAGGGGAAGACGGCGAGCCAGCGGCCCTCTACGCGCACGGGGTACCCCGGATCGAACTCCATCTCGTCCAGCGCGCCTGCGTCGACCCACCGGCTCATGCGATCGCTCCGGGCAAGCGTCGGAACGCGTACCGACGGATGACGCGGCCTTGCTCGATGTACTTCC
>JAYYEE010000071.1:0-2815 GCA_036160175.1 Planctomycetota bacterium | reverse complement strand
GCCTCCTCGGACCATGGAAAGAACGCGCGCTGCACGTCGAGCAGGATGAAGCGTGGCGGGATGACCATCTGTTCAGGGATGTGGTTGACCACGCTCACGCGGTCTGCTTCTTGCGTGATCGCGAAGCCGACCGCGCCAACGGGTGACAACCCTACGACCACGAGCGCGTCGCCGCGCCGCTGCACGGCGGCGTCGAAGCCGCGCTCCTGGAGTTCGCCTTCTGCACCCGACCAGGACGCGACCACGTGCTGTTGCCAGACCGCCTCGACGGCGAGCGCCGTCGGCGGCTGCAGCGTCCCGGGATACTCGGCGCTGAGCAGCCCGCCCGAGCGCGGGCTCTGGCAAGCAGCGGTCACGAGGAGCGACAGCGTCAGGAGTCGGGCGGAGCGGTTCACGAGTGCGGGGCGGCCTTGCCGCTAGGCGACGCCAGCGCGCAGACCGTGGGGGCCAGTGTCAGGCACAGTAGCACGCCGACCGCAGAAGTCAGCCCGATGTGGAACAACGGCGGCTGCGACGACGTCGAGAGCAGCCCGAACCCGAGGATCGTAGATGCGCCCGCGAGGAAGACGGCAAGCAAAGTCGCGTCTCGTTGCCGCGGGTCGTCGCGGTGCTCCGCGAGGAAGACGCCGTAGTCGACGCCCATGCTGACGACCATGAGCAGCGCGACCAGCGAGAGCATGTTGAGTTCGATCCCGAGCAGCGTCAGCGTGGCGGCGGTCCCGGCCGCCCCGAGGACCGCGGGAAGATAGGCGATCAGCGTCGGGCGCCAAGCGCGGTGGCGCGCGGCCACCAAGGCGAGGACCATGGCGAGTCCGATCATCCAGAGCTGGAGGAGTCGAGCGCGGTAATCCCCGTAGGCGCCGCTCAGCGTTCGTTCGATGTCCATCAGCCGCCCGCCTTCAATCTGCTGCAGCGCGGCACGCAGCGTTGCCTCATCACGCAGCTCGTGGAGAAAGGTCACAAACCCGACGCCGCCGCTGTAGGTGAAGCGGAACGGCGCCACCATCTGCGACAGCGGCCCATCGGAGAGGTCGGCGTAGCGCAGCGGAGCTGGCGCAGGTTGGGTGAGGTGGCTCCGCCACGGCTCGAACGCGGCGGTTACGAAGCCCTGCGCTCGCAGCGCCGCGTCCAGGCGCGGCTGGAGGCCCTCGTCGCTGCGCACAGCCTCCTGCACTGCGGCCTGCGTCGCCGCCGAGGGGAGCATGGTCGCGATGCTGCGGAATCCGCTGAGGACGCCGTCGCGTGTCAGCCCAGCGAGCGCTGCGGCGACGCGGTCGTTCGCCTGGAGGGCGGCTTCTTCATCGGTGCCGACCGCGACGACCAGCCGCCGCTGTTCAAAGCGGACGACCCTCGCGCGGACGGCCTCGTCCTTAGCTTGTAGCTCCGGGTCGACCTTGTTGAGGCCGGCGATGTCGTCGTTCCACTTGAGCTGCGGGAGGCCCGCGGCGATCAGGATGAGCACCAGGGCGACCGGCGTCGCCAGCGCGACCTTACTCCGTGACGGCGAGAACCACGCGGCGCGCAGCCGCCTCGTCAACGCCGCGGCGGCCTTGGTCGGCCCAGAGGCCCTGCGCGCGAGGCCCGGAAGGAACAACCAGGTTGAGAGCGCCGCTGCGGCGATGCCGAAAGTGGCGAAGACGGCGAGCTGTTGCAGCCCTGGGAACGTCGAGGAGATCAGCGCCAGGAAGCCTGTGATCGTCGTTAAGGCGCCCAGGCTGAGCCCCGGCCAGACGCGCCGCAGCGTGGCGCGCGGCGTCACCGTCGGAGCTGCGTGCAGGTGGTGGCAGTGGAAGTGCACGCCGTAGTCGACGCTGACGCCGATCAGCGCAGCGCCGAACGCGAGCGTCAGGCCGTGCACCGAGCCGAACCAGATAAGGCACGCGCTCGTCCCGGCCAGGAAGCCCATCCCTAAGACCGGGAGCACCAGGGCGATGAGCCGCAGCGACCGGAACACCAGGAGGAACAGGGCCGTCAGGCCGACGGCAGAGCCGATGCTGACGCGCTGGATATCTCCGCGGATGCCTGCCTCTGCGGCGGTCGCGAACAGGTGCGTCCCGCTCTGGTGGAGCCGCTGCGCGCCGGCGTCGCGGGCCCGCTCGAAGGCAGCGTCGATCCCGGCGAGCATCGGACGCGTCGCGGCAGCGTTTGTCATCGGGGAAGCGGTCGTCAGAAACAGCACGGCGCCGTCCTCGGCGTCGGTGACGAAGCGACCATCGACCAGCTTGAGCCCCTCGCCGCGCCCGGCCATGAGCCGCTCGAAGTGTCGAGGCAGGAGGCGCAGCGGGTCTGACGGCGCGACCTTGGCTAGCAGCGTCGACATCGGCGTCTGAAGCTCCCTGCGTAGCGCGTCGATCGAGTCTGCGAGCGCCTCTTCGGTCAACAGCGCGCGGGCTGCGTCGGCGTCGGCGGCCGCGAACGCGACGCGGTGGCTCTGGTAGGTCTGCCAGATGGCCTCTTCGACGGCCGCGCCCGAACCTGCGACCAAGCGCGTGAGGTTCTTAGCCACGGCCGGCTCGGCGCGCAGCTCCGCTTCGAACGCGCGGCTCACCGCTGCCGCCGTCGCGGCGTCCTCGGCGTCAACGAGCAGCACCATCGTGCGGCTGAGGTCGCCGGCGGCGAGCTCGCGGGCGAGGTGGACGTCGTCGCGGTCCTCGCCCTGGGGGAGGAAGTGCGTGATGTCCGTGGCCACGTCCAACCGCAGGCTGACGAAGGTCGCCAGCGCGACGAGGCAGGCGCCGCCGGTCAAAAGGGCGCGGCGTTCTGCGTTCACTTGTCCTTCGTCTTCGGCTTGGCCGGCTGGACCCCGAAGACCCCC
>JAYYEE010000070.1:0-2545 GCA_036160175.1 Planctomycetota bacterium | reverse complement strand
GGCGAACGCGGTCACGCATGACTAGGACCTAGTTCGCGTTTGGAAGCGATGTCCGCCGCGTCTACCGTACGGGCAACCGTCATGTCCTGCGATCCAGCATCCTCGTCCGTCGCCGTCGCGCGGTTCGACCGCCGGCAGTGGATGTGCCTCGCAGCGATCACAGTGCTCGCTGCAGCGCTGCGGCTGGCGGGCTTGGGCGCGTGGTCATTTTGGGTCGACGAGGGGCACACCTGGCGTGACGCGACGATGCCGCTCACGGGCGAGGGCGGCTTCCTCGCCACCGACCGTGTGCGCTACGGCGTCCCGTTCTTAATGCTGCGACTGCTGCTCGGTCTCGGGCTGACGGGCTACGACGAAGCCTCTGTGCGGCTGCCGTTCGCGCTGATCGGCATCGCCACCGTGCCTATGATGGCGGTCTGCGGCCGTCGGTTGGTCGGCGCGTGGCCCGCGGTCGTCGCTGCGGGGTTGTTGGCGATCAACCCGTGGCACATTTTTTGGAGCCAGAACGCGCGCGGTTACGGGTTGGCGCTGTTGATGTGCGTGATCGCGCTGCACCGCGCATATCGATGGCGCGAGACACGCGGGGCGCTGGACCTGCTCCTGTTGGCCGGCGCGATCGGGCTAGCCGCGACGAGCCATCCGACAGCGATGATGCTGATGGTCGCCTTCGTTGGCTTCGAAGTTGTCCGCTGGGGCGTGGCGCGGACGTCGTCGTTCAGCAAGCGCGCTGTCGGGGCGGCCGTGTTCGCCATCGTGTCCGCGGTGGTGTTGCTGCCCCTGATGATCCGCGAACTGGACGACGCTGGCTTGATGCCGTTCCGCGGCTTCATGCGCGCGAAGGCGAGTCCGTCGCTGCGGCACTTCCTTGAGACGACGCTGTTCTACTTCCGTCCAGCGACGCTCCTCGCGGCTGCGCTCGGGATGCTGGTCGCGCCGCGCGTGATCGGCCGCGACCGGTCCCTGTATCTCGCATGCATGGCGATTGTCCCGCTGCTCGTGCTCTCGGGCGTCAGCGCGAGCCTAGTCAAGGTCACTGCGCGCTACGGCCTCTGCGCCTTGCCCGTGCTGACTTGGCTGGTCGCTGCGCTGATCATGTATCTCGCGGCGCAGCTACGAGGTCGCTCGCCGTGGTTGGCCTGGCTCCTGCCTGCGTTGCTCGTCGCGGACGCGGTCCGCATGGACGTTGACTACTACACGACGCAATACGGGCAGCGCGCGCGTTGGCGTGAGGCCGCGGAGTTTGTGAAGCGCGAGGCCGAGCGGCGGGGCTGCGAGGGCGTCTACGCGGTGACGGTCAACGAGCCTGCGATGGAGTACTACCTCCGACCCAAGCACTGGTTCCTGATGGACCACGACCCGCACCCTGGCTACCGCGTGCGGGTCTTGCTCGGGCTGACGATCGACGGCGGCACGACGACGCAAGGTGAGAAACTCCACGACCCTGGCGCAGGAGCGCACCTCGCGTGGCTCCGCGAGCAGTGCGGCCCCGACGCCTTGATGCCCGTGATGGTGACGTTGCCGGAGCTCCGTGAGCAGGATCCGAGCGGAGAATTCGAGGGGCTGCTCAAGCGTGAGTTCGAGCTAGGTCTGCACCTGCCATGCTGGGTCGGGCCCAAAGACGAGAGCGTCTACGTCTACCTCCCCAGGCGGTGATCGGGCGCAGCGGCCTTGCAGGCGTTGAACCTGCAGTCGATCATTGGGTCATGAGCAACCCCTTGTCGTTCGGACTCGTCGCGGCCATGACGTCAACAGCCTTCGTCGCGGCTCAGGAAGTGCCCGGACCGACGGCGCAGCAGGACTCCGTGCCGAGTGAGTTCGCGAGGTTCGTCAAGGTGGAGAACGGCGGTCACTTCGACACGGCCATCACGACCTACGAGAAAGACGGCGTCCAGGTGGTCTTCTATGCCGCGGTCCACATCGCGGATCGAGCTTGTTACCAAGCGCTCAACGAGCGCTTTCGTGGCTGCGACGTCTTGCTCTACGAGCTCGTCGGCGAAGAGGACGCGCGCCCTTCGAAAGGCCAGCGTAGCAGGGGGTTCAACCCCGTCGGAGTCCTGCAGCAGGCGTTGAAGAACGGTCTTCAGCTGAGCTTTCAGCTCGAAGAGATCGACTACCAAGCGAAGAACTTCGTGCATGCGGACATGACGCCGCAGGAGTTCCAGTCAAGCATGGCCGAGCGGGGCGAGAGCCTCCTCTCGATCATGTATGACATGATGGGCGAGAGCGCGGACAAGCTGCGCGAGCAGTCTGAGGGCGGTTCGGGGCAGCCGGACGTCGACCTGGTGGCGGCGTTTCGCACCGGCGCGGGGCGCCACATGATGCGCATGACATTCGCGCAGCAGCTCGAGTCGATGGGTTTGATGGCCGCCGGCGGCGAGGGGTCGACCTTGCTAGAGGGGCGGAACGAGAAGTGCCTCAAGGTGCTGAGGCGTGAATTGGCCGCGGGGCACGACCGCATCGGCATTTACTACGGTGCGGCGCACATGCCACACATGGAACGTCGCCTCGTTGAGGACATGGGGTTCCGCAAGGTGAAGCACGAGTG
>JAYYEE010000069.1:0-6517 GCA_036160175.1 Planctomycetota bacterium | reverse complement strand
CGTCTCCAGCGGCAAGCTCAACTCGGTGCTCGGCGTCGACGGGCGCCTCGAGGGTGAGGTGGCCTACGTCGACGACGCCGACGGAGACTCTATGTTCTTCGACGGCAAGACGACGCGCGTCGTGCTCGCGAGCGACTTCGCGGCGAGCGAGCAGAAGATGCCCAAGCAGCACATGAGCGTGACCGCTTGGGTCGCGGTCAACACGCCGACCGAGTGGGGCGGCATCCTCGGCGTGATCCAAGACAACGGCGGCGCCGAGAAGGGCTGGGTACTCGGCTACAACGAGCATCACTTCACCTTCGCGCTGGCGAGCGAAGGCGCCGATGACGGCGACGGACTGATGACGTACCTCGCCGGCAAGACGCGCTATGACGAGGGGCGCTTCTACCACGTGTGCGCGACCTATGACGGCGCGGTCATGCGGCTCTACGTCAACGGCAAGCTCGACGGGGAGAGCAAGGCGCAGTCCGGGGCGGTCCTCTACCCCGACCACGCCCCCTTGGTGCTGGGCGGCTACGTCGACGACGACGAAGACCACAAGTTCCACGGCCGCCTCCGCTCGGCGCGGATCTTCGACGAGACGGCCAAGCCTGCCGCAGTGCAGGACATGTTCGCGCACGGCAAGCAGCTGACGCAGGCGGACCCACACGTCGCGCTCGACCCCAACCATGAGTGGTTGGTGCACCCGTACCTGCAGTGGGCGACCAAGACGGGGATGACGGTGCGGTGGGAGACGACGCGGCCGAGCACGTCGGTCGTGCACTGGGGGTCGCAGGTCGACTTTGTCGGCGCCAAGGACGACCGGAAGCCGACGTTCGCGAACAAGCAGACGCAGCGGGGCAAGCACCGGCTCCACGAAGTCCGCATCGACGGGCTCAAGCCAGACACGGCCTACTACTACCGCGTGCAGTCGGTCGACGACCTCGGCCGCGAGCTCTGGGGGGAGGTGCTGAGCTTCCAGACAGCGCCTGGCGCGGACACGCCCTTTGCCTTCGCGGTGATCAGCGACACGCAGGGCAACCCCAAGGTCTCTGGACGGGTCGCGCAGCACGCGTGGGGCCTGCGTCCGAACTTCTTGCTGCACCCGGGTGACCTCGTCAGCACGGGGACCGTCAAGCAGCAGTGGTTGGAGCACTTCTTCTCGAGCATGAAGCCGCTGCTCGAGCGCGTCGCGCTGTTCCCGGTGCTCGGCAACCACGAGCGCGACGCGCGCTTCTACTACGACTACATGTCGCTGCCGGAGCCGGAGTATTACTACACGTTCGAGTATGGCAACGCGCAGTTCTTCATGATCGACTCGAACCGGAAGGTCGCGCCAGGGTCTGAGCAGTTCACGTTCCTCGAGCGCGAGCTGAAGCGCTCGAAGGCCGAGTGGAAGATCGTCTGCTCCCACCACCCCGCCTACACGTCAGACGAAAACGACTACGGCAACACGTGGTACGGCCCGTCGACTCGCGGCGACCTGCGCACGCGCAAGCTGGTGCCGCTCTTTGATAAATACGGCGTCGACATCGTCTGGAACGGCCACATCCACAGCTACGAACGCACGTGGCCGCTCCGCGCGGACGAGGCGACCGCGCCGGCTAAGGGGACGGTGTACATGATCACGGGCGGCGGCGGCGGCGGGCTCGAGCTCGCCGGGCCGATCCGACCGTTCTTCCAGAACACCGTCAAGCACGGCCACCACTTCTGCTACGTGGCCGTCAACGGCAAGACGCTGGAGATGAAGGCCTACGACCTGGAGGGGCGCCTGTTCGACACCCTCACGATCGAGAAGCGCTGAGCGGCTGCGCCGCTCAGCCGATGATGTCGTTGAGCGTCGCGCTCGGGCGCATCGCCTTGGCGGCGAGCTCGGGGCGCGGCTGGTAGTAACCGCCGACGTCGCATGCGGGGCCTTGGACCTCGTTGAGCTCGCGCACGATCGTCTCCTCGCTGTCGGCGAGGGCCTTGGCGATCGGGGCGAAGCGCTCGGCGAGCGCGGCGTCCTCGGTCTGCTCGGCGAGGGCCTTGGCCCAGAACATCGCCACGTAGTAGTGGCTGCCGCGGTTGTCGAGCTCGCCGACCTTGCGCGACGGCGCCTTGTTCTGCAGCAGATACTGCGCGCTGGCCTCGTCGAGGGTCTTGCCGAGCAGCCCGGCGGTCGGGTGGCTGTAGCGCGCCGCGATGTGCTCGAAGGAGGCCGCGAGCGCCAAGAACTCGCCCAGCGAGTCCCAGCGCAGGTGGTTCTCCTTCTCGAACTGCTGCACGTGCTTGGGCGCCGAGCCGCCGGCGCCCGTCTCGAACAGCCCGCCGCCGTTCATCAGCGGCACGATCGAGAGCATCTTGGCGGACGTCCCGACCTCGAGGATCGGGAACAGGTCCGTCAGGTAGTCGCGCAGCACGTTGCCGGTGACGGAGATCGTGTCTTCGCCCTTGCGGATCCGTTCGAGCGAGAGCTTGCAGGCCTCGACCGGCGACAGCATGTGGAACTCGAGGCCCGCCGTGTCGTGGTCTTTGAGGTAGGCGTCGACCTTCTGCAGGAGCTGCGCGTCGTGCGCGCGGTCCTTGTCGAGCCAGAACACGGCCGGCGCGCCGGTCGCGCGCGCCCGGCTGACCGCGAGCTTGACCCAGTCGCGGACCGGGGCGTCCTTGACCTGGCACATGCGCCAGATGTCGCCCTGCTCGACCTGGTGCTCGAGCAGCACGTTGCCGTCCTTATCGATGACGCGCATCACGCCGTCGCTCGGCGCCTCGAAGGTCTTGTCGTGCGAGCCGTACTCCTCGGCCTTCTTGGCCATCAGGCCGACGTTGGGCACGCTGCCCATCTGGGTCGGGTCCAGGGCGCCGTGCGCGCGGCAGTCGTCGAGCACGGCCTGGTAGACGCCCGCGTAGCAGCGGTCTGGGATCACGGCCTTGCACTGCTGCAGCTCGCCAGCGGCGTTCCACATGCTGCCGGAGTCGCGCACGACCACGGGCATCGACGCGTCGATGATGACGTCGCTGGGGACGTGGAGGTTGGTGATCCCCTTGTCGGAGTTGACCATGGCGATGCCGGCGCGCTCTGCGTAGCACGCCTGGACGTCCGCCTCGATCTCCTCGCGCTCGGCGGCGGGGAGCGACTGGATCTTGGCGACGACGTCGCCGAAGCCGTTGCGCGGGTTGACGCCGAGCTTGCAGAGCTTCTCGCCGTGCTTCTCAAAGACGGGCGCGAAGTAGGCGAGCACGCCGTAGCCGAAGATGATCGGGTCCGAGACCTTCATCATCGTCGCCTTCATGTGCAGCGAGAACAGCACGCCCTGCTCCTTGGCGTCTGCGACCTGCTCGGCGAGGAACTGGGTCAGCGCCTTCTTGCTCATGAAGGTCGCGTCGACGACCTCGCCGGCCTCGAGCGCGATCGCGCTCTTCAGCGCGGTCGTCGCGCCGTCGGCCGCGACGTGCTCGATGCGCGCCTCGGTCGCGGCCGGCACGGTCACCGACTTCTCGTTCGCGCGGAAGTCGCCTTGGCTCATCGAGGAGACGTGCGACTGGTTGTCGCTCGTCCACTTGCCCATGCGGTGTGGGTGGGCCTTCGCGAACGCCTTCACCGCCGTGGGCGCGCGGCGATCAGAGTTGCCCTCGCGGAGGACCGGGTTGACGGCGCTGCCCTTGACCCTGTCGTAGCGCGCCTTGGCGTCGCGCTCGGCGTCGGTCTGCGGCTCGTCCGGGTAGTCGGGGAGCGCGTAGCCTTGGCCCTGCAGCTCCTTGATCGCGGCCTTCATCTGCGGGATCGAGGCGCTGATGTTCGGCAGCTTGATGATGTTCGCCTGGGGTCGGTGGGCGCGCTCGCCCAGCTCGGCGAGGTGGTCCCCGATCCGCTGCTCGGTCGTCAGCGCGTCCGCGAAGTTCGCTAGGATCCGGCCCGCGAGCGAGATGTCGCGGGTCTCGACCTCGATGCCCGTGCCGGCGCAGAAGGACTTGATGATCGGCAGGAACGAGTAGGTGGCGAGGGCGGGGGCCTCGTCCGTGTGCGTGTAAATGATCTTCGGGGCGTCGGTCATGGTGCCGGGAAGGGGTCTAGCGGGTGCGCTGGGTTGGGTTTCGGGCGTAACACGTTAGCAGATCCGGCGGCGCATTCCCGCGCAGATCGGCTCCGGCGTTACCCCCGCGTCCATGTTCCGCTTGCCCGCACTGCTGTGGTGGATGGTCGCCAGCGCTTCGCTGACGGCGCAGGTGCCCTCGACGGTCTCGGTCCCAAACGCCCAGGACTGCCGCGTCACCGCGGCCGCGACGCGGGCTAGGGCAGCTCGCGGACGCGGAGGTTGCGGAACTGCACCTTCGCCCCCTCGCTCTCCAGGGCGAGGTAGCCTGTCGCCGGCGAGCAGCCGCGCCCGCCCGTGACCTCGCGGCCGTTGACCCAGAGCCGCACCTCGCCGTTGATCGCGCGCACGTAGTAGTGGTTCCACTCGCCCGCCGGCTTGGTCAGGCGCATCGTCGGGAAGCTCCGGCTGCTCTTCGGGTTGCCGACCTTGTACGGCGCTCCGGCGGCGTCCTTGTAGGTGATCTCTGGCGTGAAGGCGGTCATCTTGGAGCCGCCGACGGGGAACACGTCGCCGTGGCTGGTGAACCAGTTGGAGTGCTTGCCCTTGCTCTTCAGCCAGTTCTCCTCGTAGCCCAGATCGAGCACCTGGACCTCGATCCCCTGACGCGGCAGCGTGCCCTTTGGCAGGTCGGTGAACGCCGACTCTGGGCACCAGAGGAAGATGCCGGAGTTGCCTGCGAACTCGTGGTGCTTCCACTCTGCGACCAGCTCGAAGTTGGTGAACGTCGTCTTCGTGCGCGCGCCGCCGTTGGGCTTGCCGGTGCAGGTGATCACGCCGCCTTCCTCGGACCAGGTGTCCGCGTCGCCGTTGACGTTGACGAAGTCCGCGAGCGTCAGCGCCCGCCAGCCTGGGCCGGCGCCGTTGACGTAGGCCTTCTGCAGCGGCGCTTGCTGGAGCCAGAGCGGGGACAGCAAGGCGCCGAGCGCGGCGACGAGCGAGAGCGGGCGTAGCGTTTGTTGCATGACCTCATCAGGCTACGATTCGACGATGCAATGCACCATCGCTGGCGTGTGGTTCGCGGCCTCGATGCTCTCGGTCGTTGTCGCGCAAGGTCCCGTGTCCGAGGTCGTAAAGATGACGGTGGCGCGGAAGGCGAGCATCAAGGGGCTCAAGACCTTCAGCCAGCCAGGCGTGGAGCTAGAGGTCGGGGTTCGGGTGCCCGGCAAGCCGCTGCTGTCTGTCGATCTCGACAAGTGCAAGCTGCGCCGCTTCGTCGACGACAAAGGAACGGATCTCTCGGCCGGTGCGCCGAAGGGCTTCTTCGGCTGGGTCTCGATGAGCTCTTCGTTTCGCGAGGACCCGACCGATTCGTGCATCCTTCAGATCAAAACCAAGACGCTCCCGGGCGCAGGCGCAGGCGCGATTGAGCTGGAGGCCGAGGTCGCGCTGACGTCCGCATCGGGCAGCGAGTCGAAAGAGGAGCGGATCGCACTCAAGAAAGGCGCAAAGATCAGCTGCGGGCCCATCCCGATCGAGATCCGCGGGATGGAAGAGGTGGACTTCGGGGACAGCAAGTTCTCGGTGCAGCTCGCCAGCGACCAGTCCATGGATGCGATCAAGGCGCTTGAGTTCCTCGGCGCAGACGGCAAGCCGATGAAGGCCGAACCGATGGGCTCAGGCTCGTTCGGCTTCGGCGGCAAAAAGACCTACACGAGATCTTACGGCCTGCCCGAGCGACCGAGTGAGGTGACCGTGCGCATCACCGCTTACGCGAACAAAGAGACGATCGTCGTGCCGCTCAAGCTGTCGATCGGCATGGGGCTTCGCTAAAGCAGCGCGCCGCCCCGCGGGCGCTGCCTGGGAGCGTCGCCTAGGACCTGGGAGCGTCGCCTAGGAGTTGTAGGCCTCTTCGCTGAAACCGACATACCAGCTCTTGCCTGCGCGGAGCGTCGGCGCGCGCAGGTTGCCGGACGGTCCGATGGCGACCTTGCGCAGCTCGTCGGCGTCGTAGTCGGCCTTGCCGGGCCGGAAGGTCAGGACCTTCTTGCCCTTGGCGACGACGACCTTCGTCGCGCCGTCGAACAGCGCGTCGAGGTCGGCGGGGCCGAATCGTTCTTTGCTGGCGTTGACCGTCTCACGGACGGTGGCGCCGGCCTCCTCGAGGAAGGCGTCGGAGCGCTTGCAGCTCGTTCAACCCTTGCGGTGGTAGTACCAGTCGATCTTCTTAGGCATGGTGCAACCGAGTTAGCACCTGGGCGGCGGCAATCAAGGCCGCTGTCGGATCGCGGCGCGCCAGCCGCCGAGCGCGTCCGTCATCGACGCGACCTGCTCGGGGTGGGCCGCGGCGACGTCGGATCGCTCCAGGGGGTCTTCGAGCAGGTCGAACAGCTCGACGCGCGCGACCGGCGGCGGCGCGCCCTTGGCCTTTGCGGGGCGACCCAGGTGGGCGACAAGCTTAAAGCGATCCGCGGTCCAGGTCGCCATGCGCGCCGACTCGAAGCCGATCGGCCGCGCGCGCG
>JAYYEE010000068.1:0-5625 GCA_036160175.1 Planctomycetota bacterium | reverse complement strand
GCCCCTGGGGCCGCGTCTCCGCGGCGGGCAGCCCCCGGCAGCCCGCCGATCCGGCCGGCGCCGCGGCGCCCCCGCGCGGCCGCGAGGCGGCGACGGCGGCCCGCGCCGCGGGCGGCGCGCCCGCGGGCGACCCCAGCTGCGCGTTGGTGGATGAAGCCGGCGCGCTGGTCAACCGGTCGCTCACCGGCCGCGTCGGGCCGCTGCTGGACGCAGGCAAAGTCGTGGGCGTGCTCGGCGGGGATCACTCCGTGCCTTTCGGCGCGATCGCGGCCGCGGCGTCGCGCGGACCGCTCGGCGTGCTGCACGTCGACGCGCACGCCGATCTGCGCGTAGCTTACGAGGGCTTCCGGTGGAGCCACGCGTCGATCATGCACAACGTGCTGCAGGCCTGCCCCGGCGTGCAGCGGCTGGTGCAGGTCGGGATCCGCGACTACAGCGAGGGCGAGCTCCGCGCGATCCACGAGAGCGGCGGGCGCGTGCTGACGCACTTCGACGCCGAGTGGCAGCGACGGCGCTTCGGCGGCGTCGCCTTCGACGCGCTCTGCGACGAGGCGCTCGCGCCGCTGCCCGAGCGTGTCTGGGTCAGCGTCGACATCGACGGCCTCGACCCCGCGCTCTGTCCCAACACCGGCACGCCGGTCCCCGGCGGGCTGCAGTTCGCGGAGCTCGCGCACCTGCTGCACCGCCTCGCTGAGAGCGGGCGGCGCGTGGTCGGCTTCGACCTCGTGGAGGTCGCGCCCGGGGACGATGAGTGGGACGCCAACGTCGGCGCGCGGGTGCTGTACAAGCTCTGCGGCGCCGCGCTGCGCAGCCGCTCCTAGCTCGCCCCGCGCCGCCAGCGCGCGGTCTCCGGCGCGGACTCTCGTTGCATGGTTGCGTCCGCGGCTGGCGGGCGCGAAGGTTCGTGGCATGGCGAACCCTCTGGAACTCCCGGCCGCGCGCGCGCACGTCGTCGCGCGCGTCGAGCCCACGACGCGCGCCGAGCTGACGGCTCTCGCCGACGCGCACGGCCGCGTGCTCGCCGCGCCCGCCTGCACCGACGGGCCATGGCCTGCCCCCGACCGCTCGGCGATGGATGGCTTCGCGGTCGCCGCCGGCGCGGAGGGGCTACCTGACGGCGTCGCGCTGCCGGTCGTCGGCGAGAGCCTCGCCGGAAAGCCCTTCCCGCGCGCGCTCGTGAGCGGGGAGGCGATCCGGATCATGACTGGGGCGGTCGTGCCCGACGGCGCGGACGCGGTCGTGCCGGTCGAGAACACCTCGGGCTATGAAGGCGAGACCGTCTCGTTCACGGGCCGCGTCGAGGCCGGCGCGAACGTGCGGCTGATGGGCAGCGAGCGCGGCGCTGGCGTCGAGGTGCTCGCGGCTGGGCGGCGGCTCTACGCCGCGGAGATCGGCGCGCTCGCCGTGCTGGGGCGTCATCAGGTCGAAGTCGTCGCGCGGCCCAAGGTCGCCATCGTGGCGACGGGGGATGAGGTGGTCCCGGTGGATCAGCAGCCGCTGCCGCACCAGGTCCGAGAGTCCAACTCGTGGGCGCTGGCCGCGCAGGTCGCGGAGTGCGGCGGGGTCGCGGTGCGCTGCGGCATCGCGCCCGACGAGGTCGACGGCTTGCGCGCGATGCTCGAGGACGCGTTGGCCGACGCCGACTTCGTGCTGACGATCGGCGGGATCAGCAAAGGCACGCACGACCTCGTGCATGACACGCTCGCGACGCTCGGGGTGCAGACCGAGTTCCACGGCATCAAGCTCAAGCCCGGCAAGCCGACCTACTTCGGCGTCCGCGATCACGGCGACCGCCAGCAGTATGTGTTCGGCCTGCCCGGCAACCCCGCGTCGACGTTCACGGTCTTTGACCTGCTGGTCCGGCCCGCCATCAAGCGCTGGCACGGCAGCGACCCTGGCGTCTGGGGTGCGCGCGTCGACCTCGGCGACACGACCTGGAAGAAGAACTGGCGGATGCAGGCGGTCCCCGCCGAGCTCGTCGCGGGGGAAGGTGGCAGGGTCGTCGCGCGCATGGCGAAGCCGACCCCGAGCGGGGATCCGTTCAGCCTGCTCAACGGCTCTTGCTATGCGCTCGTGCCGCCGGACACCGCGCGCGAAGACGTCGAGACGATCGAGCTGTCGGGCGGGTCCCGAGGAGTCGACCTGCCGTGAAGGCGGGCCTCGGGCTCCCTGCGGCGCTGGTCGGCGGGCTGATGCTCGGCTGGGCGTCGCCGCAGGCGCTCTTCCCGCTCGCGGAGTGGCTGGTGCTGCCAGCGCTCGCGGTGTGGTTCGCGGTCGCGACCGAGGGCAGGCGCCCGCTGCTCCACAGCTACCTGCTCGGCTGCGTGCACATGGCGTGGTTCTCATGGAGCGTCCGCCACGTGTTGCTGCCGGCCTATGTCGCGATCGTGGTCCTCGGCGGCCTCTACTACATGCTGGCGACGGCGTGCGTGCGCGGCGCGCCGCAGCGATGGCGCGGGTTGGCCTTCGCCGCCGCGGTCGCGGGCTCGTTCTGGCTCCGCGCGGTGCTTCCGGAGATCCACTATCCGCACGGCCAGCCATGCCACTGCCTCTACCAGTGGCCGGAGCTGCTGCGTGTGGTCGTGTTGGGAGGCGAGCCGCTGCTGAACGCGCTGCTCGCGTGGCTCGCGGCGTGCGGATGGGGGGCTTGGTCGAGCTGGCGCGTGGCGCGCCCTGCTTGGCCCGCGGCCCGCGCGCGCCTCGCGCTCGCGTTCGCGGCGCTCGCCGCCGCGGCCGTCGTCGCTAACCTAGTCGTCGCGAGCGCGCTGCCGCCTGGCGCTGCCGAGGCGGCGCCTCGCCCGCTGCGGGTCGTCGCCATCGAACCCGACTACCACCCCGAAGAGCTCTACGAGCAGCCTCGGTCGGAGTGGCGCGCGTGGACCGAGCGGATGCTGGAGCAGCGCTTTCTAGCGCCGACGCGCGCCGCGCTCGGCGCGGAGCCCGCTCCCGACGTCGTGCTCTGGCCCGAGAGCAGCGTGCAGGTCGCCTTCGACGCGGCGCAGCTCGAGCGAGGGGAGGCGGGGCTGCTCGCCGGGCGCCTGCCAGCGAGCGACGCGCGGCTGCTGCTCGGCGCCAACGTGCGCCGGCCGCAGGGCGCGACGCCGGCCGCGCTGTTGGTGCGCCTGCCCGACGGTCGCGTGCTCGGCTACCAGGACAAGCAGCGGCTCGTGCCAGGGGGTGAGTTCTTGCCGGGCCTCGGCTACTTGCCCCAGAGCTGGTCCCGCTGGCTGAAGGCGCAGTTCCAGGCGGCGCTCGGCACCGTCCCCGAATGCGTCGCGGGCGGCCCGCGTGCGCCGCTCGCAACCGCTGGCGGCGCGCGGTTTGGCGCGTTGCTCTGCTACGACAACGCGTTCCCTGGACCGGCTGCGGCGCAGGTCGCGCAAGGCGCCCAGGCGCTGTTCGTGCTCTCCAACGAGGCCTGGTATCGAGGCGGCGCCGAGCTGCAGCAGCTCGTCGCGATGAGCGTGGTCCGCGCCTGCGAGAATGTCGTCCCCGTCGTCCGCTGCACGATGGACGGCTGGAGCGTCGCGATCGACGCGGCGGGGGGGCTATGCGAGCACTTGCCGGTTCGCGGCGCTGCTGGAGGCGCGAGCCGGGTCTTGGCGGTCGAGGTGAGGCCTGGTGCGGGCAAGCCCCCTCCTTTTGGGTGGTTGCGTCGATCTAGCGGATGGCTGTTCGGCTTGCTCTTGGCCGTAGGTGTGGTCTTCGGCGCTAGGCGTAAGGGGTGAGGCGTGGGCCCGGAGGCGGCCTGCGGTAGGCGGTGGTTTGGATCCGTCCTTGAGACCGTCAATCTGGTTCTTGACGGTGCCGTGCATGGAGTTAGGATTCCGCGACCCCTAGGCCCCTCTCGCTCTGGGATGCGACGTTTGCAGTGTGGTCGTCCGGCCGCACAGCGAGCGTCTAACGGCCATCATTTGTCTTTCTGTTTGGCGTCTTTTCATCCCCTCTGATCCTCGACCTGCGCCGTTTTCTCCCGACAACCAAGCGCAGACGTAAGTTAGGAGCCACCTGGTCATCATGAGTCCCATCGGTCGCGTATTCATCGTCCTCAACCTCTTCCTCGCCGGCGGCTTCGCTGTCATGGGCGGCCAGCTGCTGAACAACCAAGCCAACTGGAAGCAGAAGCACGCGGATGAGGCGGCTTCGCACGAGGCTGACAACCAGAAGTTCCTCCAGCAGATCGAGAACCTGAAGACGGAGCGAGGCAACGCCGAGAACGCCAAGACGTCGTTCGAGACGCAGCTCGCTGCCGCGCAGACGTCGATCGGCAACCTGCAGGACGAGAACAAGCGTCTGGCCGAGCTCACCAGCTCGCAGGCGGCCGACCTTAAGAAGGCTGTCTCGCTGCAAGAGGCTGCGAACACGCAGGCCAAGGCCGCATTCGAGCAGGCGCAAGCCGCTTACCAAGCTTCGATCGACGCACAGAAGGTGCGCGACGACGCGGTGCGCTCTAAGGACTCGGCCGAGGCCGAGAACCGCAACCTCAAGAACGACATCGCGTCGCTCAACGAGACCATCAACGGCAAGGACCAGCAGATCGCGTCGCTCGAGCGTGACAACAGCGAGAAGGACTTGCTGGTGCAGGCTGCGAAGGTCCGCGGCTTCTCGGAGGCGATGGCAGCCCCGTCGCTCGCCGGCACGGTCACCAACGCGTCTGGCCGCCTCTGCACGATCTCGATCTCGGCGAACCCGGGCAACGTCGACATCCAAGACCAGATCAACCGTCGTCCGTTCAGCTTCGCGATCTTCGACGACAACGGCTACAAGGCCGAAGCCGTCGCGACGAAGTACGAGGCCAGCGCCAACGCCGTGCTCTGCACGATCCGCGTTCGCAACGGCGGCGCCGCGATCCGCACGGGTGACAAGGCGTCGACGCAGCCGTAAGGCCCGTCGGTCCAAGTCCTTGTCCATTCAAGCAACCAGGAGCTGAACTATGGCACGCAAGTCCAACCGTCGCGGCGCTGAAGCCGCGCCCGTCGCGGAGATCGAGTCGACCGATAAGGGCGGCATGAACATCGACGACGGCATCGTGCTCTTCACGACCCTCGTCCTCGTCCTCGCGCTCGTGTGCGTGGTGATGGCGGGCAACATCTACAAGTAGCACGACTACGTCTGCCAGGCCGGCGCATGGCGCGGCCGCGGCGCACGCAAAACGGAAACCAAACGACCTCGGTCGCGCACGTCGCGGCCGAGGTCGTTTGCGTTTGCTGGCGCTGCCGCGAGAACTTCGCGCGCGACCGGCGAAACGGTGCGAGGAATCCGTTGCGACCGGAGCGCTGCTCGCTACCGTAATGGCAGTGCGCCGATTGGTCCCGGTCGCACGTGTCTGCTAGGTCAATGGATCCCGAACCATCTACAAGTCGGGAAGGCCCTGATGAGGGGCATCGCATGCTGAAACCGTTCGAGTGGCTGATGCGTGGCTTCTCGGTCGATCTTGGGATCGATCTGGGAACCGCCAACACGCTGGTTTTCGTTCGCGACAAGGGGGTCGTCCTCGACGAGCCCTCCGTCGTCGCTGTTCGCAAGGGGTCAACCTAGGTGTTGATCGACGGCATGGCCGTCGGTGACGCGGCGCTTGAATACCTAGGGCGAACGACGCCTGGCTTCCAAGCGGTTCGACCGATG
>JAYYEE010000067.1:0-6224 GCA_036160175.1 Planctomycetota bacterium | reverse complement strand
AGCGATCGGGTCTTTGGGTCGAGCGAGTCTCTGGCGCGGGTCGACCGCGAGGTCTTGAAGTTGTTGTATGGCGCGCTCCGTCCGGGGTCCGGCCAGGCGGAGATCCGCCACGCGATGCAGCGGAGCTGGCGTTATCCAGGGAGCTAAAGTCCTCCCCTCTTGCTCATTGGGCGCAGTCTCTACGACTTAGAATGGTGATCGCCGACTTCCGCAGTGACACGATGACGCAGCCGTGCGCAGACATGCGGGCGGCGATGGCGTCGGCACCGGTAGGCGATGACGTGTGGGGCGAAGACCCGACGATCGCGGCGCTGGAGGCGCGGGCCGCTGCCTTGCTCGGGAAGCCGGCGGCGGTCTTCTGTCCGTCGGGGACGATGGCGAATCAGATCGCGATCCATGTGCACTGTCGGCCGGGCGACGAGCTGATCTGTGAGTCACGCAGCCACGTGTTCATGTATGAGGGCGGGGCGATCGCGCGCTTCAGCGGGACCCAGGCGCGCACCTTGCCGTCCAGTGACGGCTTCTTGGAGCCCGCCCAGGTCTCTGCAGCCGTGCGGGACGTAGACGACGCCCACTACCCACGCTCGCGGCTCTTAGTGGTCGAGAACTCACACAACATGGCTGGCGGCCGCGTGGTCGGGGTTGAACGGCTCGGGCGGCTCGCGTCGGTGGCGCGAACCCACGGGCTAGCGGTCCACGTCGACGGCGCTCGCCTGTTGAACGCGGCGGTCGCGCTGGGCGTCTCCGCCGCAGAGCTCCTCAGGGACGTCGACTCGTCCACGTTGTGCCTCAGCAAGGGGCTTGGGGCGCCGGTGGGCTCGCTATTGGTCGGGTCTGAACAGTTCATCCGCGAGGCGCGGCGCGCGCGCAAGGCGTTCGGCGGCGGCATGCGCCAAGCAGGGGTCATCGCCGCGGCGGGCATGATCGCCTTGGAGCGAGGCCCCGCGTGGCTCGCAAGTGACCACCGCCGCGCGAAGGCGCTCGCGAACGGCCTCAGCGAGCTCGACTGGGTCACCGTCGATGTGGCCGCGACCGAGACCAACATCGTGATGGCCCACGTCCCTCCTGATCAGTCTCGCCCCGCGCTGGCGCACTTGAAGTCCTGCGGCGTGCTAGCCGCCACGGCAGGGCCTGAACGCATCCGATTTGTGCTGCACCGCGACCTCGACGACGAGATGGTGCAGCGATGTCTCGACGCATGCCGAAGCTTCCCTACGACCTGAACTGAGAACCAAAGTGAGCATCTTCAAGGCCTACGACATCCGCGGCACCTACCCCGACCAGATCAACGCGGACAACGCGTTCCGGATCGGGGCCGCTATGGTGAAGTTCCTCAACGCCAAGCGCCTCGTCGTCGGCAGAGACATGCGGACGATGGCGCCCGAGATTCAAGACGCTGTTATCGAGGGCATGATGTCACAGGGCTGCGACGTCGTAGACATCGGGCTCGCGTCGACGCCGATGGTGTATTTCGCGATCGGCAAGATCGCCTGTGACGGCGGTATGGCGGTGACCGCGTCGCACAACCCTAAGCAATACATCGGCTTTAAGATGTGTCGCGGCGAGGCGCGGCCGCTGTCGGGGGACACAGGGATCAAGGACATCGAGCAGCTCGTCGTCGCCGGCGATCTCGCGCCCGCTGCCGCGAAGGGCAAGCGCGAGCAGGTTGACCTGATGGACGACTGGTGCAAGCACATCGCGGGCTTCGCCAAGGGCATCCGGCCGATGAAGATCTGCGTGGACTACGCGAATGGGATGGGGGCGAACGAGTCGCCGAAGATCTTCGCGCAGATCCCCGGCTTGGAGATCGTGCCGATGTACGACGAGCTCGACGGGACGTTCCCGAACCACGAGGCGAACCCGCTCAAGGAGTCGAACCTGGACGTCCTCCGCGAAGCCGTCAAGCGTCACGGTGCCACCATGGGGCTCCCCTTCGATGGCGACGCGGACCGCTGCGCCTTCGTCGACGAAGACGGACGGACCGTGTTGGCAGACCTGATCACGGTGATCTTGTCGCGCGGGTTCCTAGAGCGTCACCCGGGCAAGGGCATCATCTATGACCTGCGCTCGAGCAAAGTGCTCCCTGAAGAGGTCGCACGTCTCGGCGGTCGCCCCGTTCGTGAGCGTGTCGGGCACTCATTTATGAAGGAGACGATGCGTAAGGAAGACTGCATCGGCGGGGGCGAGCTGTCCGGGCACTTCTACTTCGCAGAGAACTTCTACACCGATTGTGGTGTGCTCGCGGCGATCGAGGTCTTGAACCAGCTCAGCAAGGAGGGACGCTCCCTGAAAGCGGCGGCTGATGAGCTGCGGAAGTATCACGGCACCGGCGAGGTGAACTTCAAGGTCGAGGATAAGGCCGCCATGATGAAGGCGGTCGAGGCGCGCTTTTCTGACGGGGAGATCGACTTCTTGGACGGCATTACGGTGACGTATCCCGACTGGTGGGCGAACGTCCGGCCCAGCAACACCGAGCCGTTCCTGCGGATGTGCTTGGAGGCGGACACGCCGGAGTTGCTGGCTGAGAAGCGGGCGGCTCTGATCGAGGTCTTGGGCAACCCGGTCGATCACTAGTGTGCGTCGGCCCGGCGGGTCCGGTGCCATCGGTGCTTCGTAGCGACCATGGCGCGGCCGTTGACGGCGGCCGCCGTGGCCGGCAGTGGGGGCGATCACGCTGTGCAGAAGGTCTGTGTTGATGTGCTCCGTCCGCCACGCGAGGGCGTGGCAGCTTCATCGGCGGCGGCTTCATTTCGCCGCTGGGGCTCGCCGATGGCGCGGGTGTGGCTGCGGTATTACGGGAGGAGGCCCGATCTGGCGCGTTACGCCGTAGGATGTTGGTAAGCCATGACCATGTCTGAACCCGCGGAACAAAAGACTCTTCGCCTCGTCGGCGTGCCGATGGACCTCGGTGCGGGGCGGCGTGGCGTCGACATGGGGCCCTCGGCGATCCGGATCGCTGGTGTGAGCAACGCCTTGCGGAGCCTGGGCCACGACGTGATCGACGACGGGGACGTAGCGGTGCCGGCTCCAGAGGCGCGCGATCCGGGCGACCCTTCCGCGCGCTACTTGGGCCCCATCTTCCACGTCTGTGATCGCCTGCGGATGCGCGTCCGGCGCACATTAGAGCAGGGCAGCGTTCCGGTCGTGCTGGGTGGAGACCACAGCATCGCGATCGGCACGGTCTCCGGTGTCAGCGAGTACTATCATGAGAAGGGAGAGCAGCTCGGCTTAATCTGGGTCGACGCACACGGTGACATGAACACGCCGTCAAGCTCGCCGTCGGGGAACATCCACGGGATGCCGCTCGCCACGTTGCTGGGGATCGGACACCCCCGCCTCGTAGAGATGGGCGGCTTCGCGCCTAAAGTGCGGCGTGAACACGTCTGCTTGATCGGGATTCGCGACATCGACGACAGCGAGCGCGAGATCATCCGCGAATCAGGCATCCACGCTTACACCATGCGTGACGTCGACGAGCGCGGCATGCGGGCTGTCATGGAGGAGGCGATCGGCTTCGCCACGGCAGGCACCGCTGGCTTCCACATGTCGTTCGACTTGGACGGCATGGACCCCCGCGATGTGCCCGGGACGGGCACCCCGGTCAGGGGAGGCATAAGTTGGCGGGAGGCGAACCTGCTGATGGAGATGGTCAGCGACACCGGCGCGATGCGCAGCATCGAGGTCACCGAGCTAAATCCCGTCCTCGACGTGCGCAACCAGTCTGGTGAGGTCGCTGTCGACGTGATCTGCAGCGCGTTCGGTAAGCGCATCCTCTGAGGGCCGCGCCTGGCGGCGCCGGTCACGATGTCGCGACCGGCGCGCGCATGCTCACCAGTCGATGCCGATCGTGAAGTCTGCGTAGAAGCCCTGGTCAAGCGCCCCTGAGGTCCGCCGGAAGGCGCGGGCGCCGGTTGTCAGGTCGTTCTGGCCGGCGAGCACGGCGCCTGCGCGGGCGTTGAACGACATGTTGTCGGTCATGCGGTGCGTGAGCCCGAGGTAGCTGAACACTTCCTGCACGTTGATGTTGGCGCGCTGACGCTCGCCGCCGGCAACGGTCCGGACGCTATATTGCGCGCCCTGCACTTGGGTGCCGAACGTGAACGCGGTGCTGCCGGTGGGCCAGTAGGCCAGCTCAAAGTACTCGGGCAGCATCACGTCGAGTCGCCAGCCGTCGCCCATGTCCCAGCCGAAGCCGAGCCAGGGAAGCCACGGCGCGTCTTCATACACCTGGTTGTAGCGCAGGCCGAACTTGAAGAAGAAGTCATTGGTCGCCTGCACCGTCATCAGCGCCGACGACGGGAAGTCGTAGTCCTTGTGCGTCAGCGTGCGCTCCATGTCGGAGTAGACGCCGGGGTTCGTCTCAACTTCGAGCAGGACATAATCGTTGAGGAAAAGCCCAAGGCCGACCCGGACGCCGGCCGCCGTGACTGTCTCATCACCCCAGGCGTTCTCGGCGTTGTTCTGGGCCGGGGAGTTCCCCGTGTTTCCGTTGGATCCAAACAGGGTCGACGTCTGGTAGCGACGGCTCTGGTGGTAGAGGCCGAACAACAGGTATGCGTCGGGGTAGACGACGATCGGGAACTCCGCGTCGAAGTCGAGCCCGAGCAGGTCGAAGTCACCTGGCTCCCCCTTGATGCGCTGGTTCGGCAGCCAGCGGCCGCGGAACTCGATCGAAGGGTCGTAGCGCTCGCGGCGGTCCATGAACTCCCCGTGGGCTTCGCGGAAGAGTGCAGTGACCGAGTAGTCGCCTTCGCCTTGCGTGGGGCCGCCTCGCAGCTCTGGCCACGCGACGGGCGCGCGGAGGCTCAGCGCGGGATCCGAGTGGCGCGCGCCGACGCTCTCGCCGTGCTGCGCATAGTTGGGAGTGGAGGTGGCTGGTGCCTGTGCGATCGCCGAAGCGACGCCCAGACCCGCAGCGAGAACGAACCGTGGAATTTGGTAACGCATACGCCCTGTCTGACCGTTTCTGACCGTTTGACCAATCCTCGATCGTGACGACGTGCAGGGCGGATTCAAGTAGCAAGCGCCTGCTTCTTCACTTGGGCGCGATTCACGCGACGCTTGGGGAGAGTTCCCCACATGCGGCGCGGCGCTCAGCGCTGGAAAATCGGCAAATACTGCCGCGGCATCTGGAGGAGGATGCAGGCGACCGCCGTGCCGAGCTCGTCGCCGGGGCCGACCCGGTTCCGCCAGCGCCCGTCTTCGAGTTGGGAGTTCAGCAAGTCGTCCGCGAGCCTGGCGAAGAACGCCCGGAGTCGGCGTCCGCCGAATTGGTAGAAGGCCTGCGCGGCGTAGTAGTTTCCGTACCAGTAGTAGAAGTGATCGCGGTAGTAGCTCGACGCGAGCTCGGCGTATTCCCGCTCGAGGAACGTGAGCACGGGGTCGCTGAGGTCATCGTCGTAGACCCCGGCGCTCGCCAGGGCAGTCATGGCGGCGGCGTTGATCGAATACTCGCGCGACTTCTCGTATTGGCCGCGTCCGTAGATCTTGTAGTAGAAGAGGCCGCGGTCCGACCCGCGCGCGACACGGCTCGCGCGCACGTAGCCCATCGCCAGGTCGATGGTCGCGGCGGGGACGCGGATGCCGATGTTCCTGGCGGCGCGCAAAGCTTGGAGTTGGCAAACCGTCACGGACAGGTCCAGCTCGCGGTCGAAGGCGTTGTATCTCCACCCGCCGCGACCGTTCTGGCTGTCGACGATGAGGTTGACCGCCGCTTCCAGGGTGGTCTTTGTCTCCTCGTTGGCCGCCATCCCGTAGACCTCAGCGAGGAACAGCGTGCCGAAGGCGTGGCTATACATCCGGGTGCCGGCAGAGCTAAGCAGCCCGCTCTGCTGAGATTGCTGGATGACGAACGCCTGGGCGCGACGGACGGTCTCTCGGTAGGTGCCGCGGTCTGGGAGGTGTCCGCCAGCGAGGAACGCCATCCCGCAGATCGCGGTGACGCCGAGGTGGCCCTCGCCGCTGCGTCGCTGTGACTCAGGCGACCGCCCGTTGGGCAGGACCTGGTAGTGGTCCATCTGTTTGTGCCCGACATAGCCGACCCAGGCGCCGGACGGCAGCTGCTGACGCTTGAGCCAGGCGAGGCCGCGGTTGGCAGCCGCCGCGCACTGGTCTGCCAGCTCAGGGTCGAACCAGGCCTCATCCTCGGACGCGGCGGCGGCGCGCTGCTCCGGCGCGGGCGGCTCTGCTGGGTCGGGTTGCCCCTGCTGCGCGAGCGCGAGGGC
>JAYYEE010000066.1:0-5970 GCA_036160175.1 Planctomycetota bacterium | reverse complement strand
GGTGTGGGAACCCCGTGGGGGGGGGGGGTGTGGCGCCCATGGCGCTCGAGGCGCGCGGGGGGGGGGGCGCGCGCGAGCCGCAGCCCGATGTGGTCCTTCAGGTTGCTGAGCCGCCGCTTCGAGAGCGCGGGGCCATAGATGTTCTCGACGGCTTTGGGCGAGCGCTCGTGGACCTCGGGGACGCGATCGAGCCACTCCACCGCGAAGTTGAGGTCGCGGTCGACGCGGTCGTCAGTGAACACGAGACGATCCCGCTGTCGAAGGTCGATCAGCAGCTCACCGAAGTCGCGGATCTCGCTGGCGTTGTCGATCACCTGGCGCATCGCGGCCTCGCGGTTGAGGCTCGGGTCGCGCATCATGCGCATGCCCAGCGACGCCTGCTGATAGTGCTGCTCAAGCTGGCTCGCGGCCTCGCGGGCGAGCACCTGCAGGGTCAGCGGTCGCGCGTTCGAGAGCAGCGCGTTCTGTGTGTAGGTGGTCGTCGGACCGCGGCGTTGCAGGCCGACGCGATCGGCCTCGGGCGCGGGTTCGGTGCGGACCTGCGTCGACGTCGCGTCGGCGCGCTCGGTCGAAGCAGGGGCCCGAGGCGGCGCCGGTCGCAAGAGCGAGACGCCGACCAACAGGGCGGCGGCGGCGGCGGCGCCGGTTATCACATAGCGCACCTTGGTCCAGGTCGCGACCGGCTCAGCGAAGATCGCGTCCGGGGTGCCTTCACCGGCGTGGATGCGCTCCCAGAGCCCCTCGCGAAACGTCGGCCCGACTTCATCGGACCGCAGTGACAGCGTCAGCTTCTGCGCGGCTTGGAGGTCGAGCCAGAACTGGCCGCACGCGTCACAGTGCTCTGCGTGGGCGAGCACCTGCGCGCGGCGCCCCGATGGGAGGCGGCCGTCGAGGCATTGTGACAGTTCGTATCGGCACGTGTTGCAGTTCATCGGTGCAAAGAGATCAGTCAGACCTTGATCAGTCGGCTCACCAAAGAGGTGAAGCGTTGGCGAGCGCGGTAGAGGCGAGTTGAGACCGTCTTGACAGGGCACCCCATCACGGCGGCGGCGTCCTCGTAGCTCATGCCCTCGACCTCACAGAGCAAGAACGCTTCACGAAACTTGGTGGGGAGCTCTTGGATGGCGGCCTCAATGGCCTCTTGGGACTCGCGGGCCTCGGCGACCTCGTCTGGCTGCTCGCTGCCTTGGTCCGGCGGGGTGAACGGCCGCTCGTCGTCGCGCTCGAGGTCGCGGAACAGGCTCATCTTGAACTTGCGCCGCCGGAGCTGGTCGAGGCAGAGGTTGCGGGCCACGCGGAACAGCCACGGCCGGAACGCAGCGGTGGGCACCTGGTTGAGGTGCCGGTAAAGCGCGAGGAAAGCGTCCTGCGCCACGTCCTCGGCAGCGACCGGGTCCGAGAGCAAGCGCCCGGCGTATGCCTTCAGGCCCTCCGCGTGCTCGGCCAGCGCGCGATGGTAGGCCACCATCGTCACGGGGTCTGGCTGATACTCGTTGTTGCTCTGGGCCATGGTGGGTGCACACGGGGCAGGTCGCCCGAGGCTACTATCGGCTGTGGATAGCCCTTGGACGACGAGACTGCCCCAGGGAAACTCCCCGTAGCGCGAAAATCGCTGTATCCGGCCAACTTCGGCCTATCTGACACACTATGAGCCGTTTCCTCCGCGCCCTGCCTACGTCCGTCGCCATCGCCGCTGCTGTGGGGCTCTCGGGCTGCACCCACCGCGCGACCGAGCGCATCAGCGGGGAGCTGGCGCTGCCGCCTGGCATCGAGCGCGTCCGGATCGAGCTAGACAACGGCACGCTCGACGTAGGGCTGCCGCTAGCGGGGGGCCCAGCTCGGCAGCTCAGCTACCAGGGGGGCGTGCGCATGGACGCCAACAGCGAGGGCGAGCTGCAGCAGCTGCGCGGCGTCGCGCCGGAGCTGGTCGCTGCGCCGGACCCCGAAGATCCCAAGCTGCTGGTCGTGCGCGGTCCGCGAGCGCCTGCAGGCGTGCAGGGGATGATCGCCTACGAAGGCAACGTGCGCGTCGATCCTTCGTTGGCGGTAGAGGTCGTGATTCGTGACAACGGCCACGTCACGCTCGTCGGGCGTCGTTCGTCGTCGCGCGTGCGGACGCGGCGCGGCGACCTTCGCTTTGAGGACTGCTCCGGCGGCGTCGAGGCGACGACAGGACAGGGCAACGTCATCGCGTACGCGCATCGCGGAGACCTAGACGTCCGCAGCCAGAGCGGAGACATGCAGGCCTTCGTGGATCAGCCTGGTGAGCGGATCACGTTGAGCACGGGGAAGGGCACGGTGCAGTGCTGTGTGCCCGAAGACATCGAGTGCGAGATCGACGCGCGCGCGGAGATTGGGCGAATCGGAAACGACTTTGGATTTGAGGTCACAAAGCCCTCTGCCTACAGCTCCGCACTTGTTGGGAAGAGAGGTGGCTCAAAGACCCGGGTCCTTCTGCGTACTGCGGCGGGGCATATTGCGGTGCGCGCCCTAGACCCCCGATAACGCGCGCAAATCGCGGAGTAGACGCGTCCCTAACGCGTTACTTGTAGGAGGCTGTCCGCTAAGTCGGGCAGGCTTCCCAAGCGTGGTCCGTGTTGTACCGGTCGACGTTCGGGTGGCGCGCGCGCCTCTGCGGCGCATCGTTCTCTTCGCTAACGCACGACCAAGATCCTCGCTTGCTTCTTCGCAGCACGCCGGCTGCTCAGGCGGCCTGCGGCGCGGCGAGGCGAGACCACATCAGCCATGACGATTGGAAAGCAACTTCTTATCTTCTCCGTCAACGATCCTGAGGCGCGCGACCTCGCCAAGGCGACATCCATGTGGGGTTGCATGGTTTCAACGAGCGCGTCACGCGATCAATTCCGCGGGCACATAGAGGGTTCGGACTTTGACCTCGTGTTGTGCGACTCCGCGACCGAGCTGCGCCAACTGATCGCAGAGAGCGCGAGCGAAGAAGTCCTTCAGATGCCGCTCGCCGAGGTCGAGAAGCGTCACATCATGAGGGTGCTGTCCTCGACCGGCGGCAACAAGACGCGCGCCGCGCGCATCCTCGGCATCGACACCAAGACGCTCTACAACAAGCTCAAGGCGTACCGCTCGTCGGACGAGCTCGCGCGCAAGCGCAGCGGCGACCACGCCAGCACGTTAGCTAGCTGAGGCGCTAGCCGCGGCGCGGGCGGGGGCGTCACCTCGCTGCGCGTCGCGGGTGCTGCAGGATTGGACACCGGCTCGGCGCGGTGTCTCGCACGGAGAGTTTGCGATATATTCCGCCGAGCGAGATGTGCGGGATGGCGCGATGCGATCGGCGCCACTCTCGTGACGTGACGTCGCGTCCGCGCGGCTTCGGCGATCAGCATTCATTTGGCCCGCCGTATGCGCCGAAGAGTGGGTTGGGCGCGGAGACGCGGCCACGAGACACCGGGAGCCGCGACGGGCCCTGATTTGCCGACTTTGATCCTTTGCCTGCTAAGCCCGTCGCGGCTTCTACTTTTTCCGCGCACGTCTGCGTGACGCTGGAAACCTCGCTGGCGACCCGCCAACATGCTGGGCCCAATGGGTCTGCAAGAGCACCAAGATGTTCTGAAGGCGGCCGAAGAGCGGCTCCAATCGCTCAAGGTGTCTCTTTGACTACGTTCGCCGCCACCGAGAACTAGCCGACATCGAGAACCGGATGATGCAGCCGGGCTTCTGGGACAACCCAGACAACGCCCAGAAGGTCGTCCAGGAGAAGAAGTTGTGCGTGAACGTGGTCGAGCCAATCGACCGCCTGACCCAGGTCATCGAGGACGGAAACGTGCTCCTCGAGCTCGGCGCTGACGATCCGTCGAGCGTTGACACGGACCTCCGTGACGCGCGCGTGCAGCTCGACGAGGGCATGGACGCGCTCGAGTTCCAGTTGATGCTCGGCGGCGAACACGACGGCTCGAACGCGATCGTCACCTTGCAGCCCGGCGCGGGCGGCGTCGACGCGTCCGACTTCGCCGAGATGCTGCTGCGAATGTATGTGAAGTGGGCTGGCCGACACGACTACGACGTCGAGGAGCTCGACTTCCAGAAGGCTGAGGAAGCCGGGATCAAGAACGTCACCATCGTGCTCAAGGGGCCCTACGCCTACGGCCGGATGAAGGCCGAGCAGGGCGTGCACCGCCTCGTGCGCATCTCGCCGTTCGATGGTCAGGCGCGTCGACAGACCTCGTTCGCTTCGGTGGAGGTCGTGCCAGAGCTCGAAGACGACATCGCGGTCGACATCCGCAAGGAAGACCTCAAGGTCGACACGTTCCGGGCGTCGGGCGCGGGCGGTCAGCACGTCAACAAGACCGAGTCGGCGATTCGGATCACCCACCTGCCTTCAGGGATCGTGGTCTCGTGCCAGGCGGAGCGTAGCCAGCACAAGAACCGCGACTCGGCGATGAAGACGCTGCGCTCGAAGCTGTTCCAGCTCGAGCAGGCCAAGCGCGAAGAGGAGCTGGCGACCTTCTACGGGGACCGCGGCTCGATCAGCTGGGGCAACCAGATCCGCAGCTACGTGCTGCAGCCCTACCAAATGTGCAAGGACCTGCGCACCGAGGTCGAGACCTCGGACGTGTCAGGGGTGTTAGACGGCGACCTCGATCCGTTCATCGAGGGTTACTTAAAGAAGCGGAAGGACGAGGCGAAGGCATGAGGCGTGCGCTCCTGTCGGTGACCGACAAGCAGGGAATCTCTGAGTTCGCGAAGGGGCTGGCCGAGGCCGGCTTCTCGCTGCTCTCCACGGGCGGAACGCGGCGCGAGATCGCCGCCGCAGGCGTCGAGGTGCAAGAGGTCGCGGACTACACCGGGTTCCCCGAGATGATGGACGGGCGCGTCAAGACGCTGCACCCCAAGGTGCACGGCGGCCTGCTCGCGCGCCGCGACGACGACGCGCACGTCGCGGCGATGGGGGAGCACGGCATCGACGCGATCGACCTGCTGTGCGTCAACCTCTACCGCTTCCGCGAGACGGTTCAGAAGCCAGGCATCGAGCGCCAGGAGATCGTCGAGAACATCGACATCGGCGGCCCCGCGATGATCCGTAGCGCGGCGAAGAACCACCAGAGCGTCGCGGTCGTCGTAGACCCGGACGACTACCCAGAGGTGCTGCGCCTGCTCCGAGAGAGCGGCGGCACCCTGCCGCAGGCCTTCCTCCGCAAGCTCGCAGCCAAGGCTTACGCCCACACCGCTGCCTATGATGCTGCGATCGCGCAGTGGTTCGAAGCAGAGCGCGCCGGCATGGATGGTGAGCCGCGCTTCGCGAGCAGCTTCGCGTCCGCCGGCAACAAGCTCGCCGACCTTCGCTACGGCGAGAACCCGCACCAGCAGGCCGCCTTCTACTCGTATGGCGGCGCAGCCCCCAGCCTCGCCGGGGCCGAGCAGCGCAACGGCAAGGCGCTCAGCTACAACAACATCCTGGACGCGGATGCGGCAATGAAGCTGGCGTTCGAGTTCGACCGTGCCAGCTGCGTGCTGGTCAAGCACAACAACCCGTGCGGGACGGCGGTGGCCGAAGACCTGCCGCGCGCTTTCGAGCTCGCGCTGTCCGGGGACCCGGTGTCCGCATTCGGCGGGATCCTCGCCACCAACCGCGCCTTCGACGCCGCGACCGCGCGCGCGGTCGTCGAGAGCGGCACGTTCCTCGAGGTGGTGGTGGCGCCCTCCGTCGAGGCCGAGGCCGTCGCCGAGCTGCAGAAGGCAAAGTGGGGTGCCAACGTGCGCGTGCTCGACCTGGGCGGCGCGCCCGCGCTGGGCCACGAAGCGGGGCTCGTCTCGCGTCAGGTCAGCGGCGGCTTCCTGCTGCAGACGGCCGACGTGCCGCCGGCAGCGCCCGCCGACGAGGTCGCGACCATCCGCGCGCCGGGCGACACCGAGCAGGCCGCGCTGCGCTTCGCCTGGCTGGTGTGCAAGCACGTCAAGTCGAACGCGATCGTGCTGGCGCGATCGGCCGACGACGGC
>JAYYEE010000065.1:0-14834 GCA_036160175.1 Planctomycetota bacterium | reverse complement strand
GAGTCATCGCCCTTCTTAGCCAGGGTGATCATCTTCTCGACGAACGGGCGCAGCGCCTTGGCCTTGGCCAGGGTCGTGGTGACGCGCTCGTGCTTGATCACGGAGACCGCGAAGTTCATGCGCAGCGCCTTTCGGTGCGCGCTGTTCCGGTTGAGATGCTTGCCGGCGACCTTGTGCTTCATGACTGCATTCCTTGCGAACGGGCCTGATCAGGCGCTCGCGGCTACTTGTATTCCTCGACGTTCATGCCCAGGGAGAGCCCCAGCGCGGCGAGCTTGCTCTTGACCTCCTTCAGGGAGGTCTTGCCGAAGTTGCGGACCTTGAGCAGCTCGGGCTCGGACATCACCACGAGGTCGCGCATGAGCGCGACGTTCTCGCTGTCCAAGCAGTTCTTCGAACGCACCGACAGCTCGAGCATGTCGATGCTCTTGTTGAGCAGGTCGACCATCTCGCGACGGCGCGCGCCCTCGTCGCCTTCCGGCGCCAGGACCCCGCCCTCGACCGCCAGTTCTTCCTTCATCTCGAAGTACTGGACGAACGGGTTCAGGTGCTTGCGGTAGATCTTCGAGGCCTCGACGAGCCCCATCTCGGGAGAGACGGTGCCGTCCGTCCAGATCTCGAGGACCAGGCGGTCGTAGTCCGTCGACTTGCCGACGCGGGTGTTCTCGATCGCGTAGCGCACGCGGTGCACCGGGCTGAAGAGCGAGTCGACCGGGATCGTGCCGATCTCAAGGTCGTCCTGGACGTTCTCTTCGGCGGTCACGTAGCCGCGGCCCTTGCGGACCTGCATCTCGCAGAAGAAGCGGACGTCCTCGGTCAGCGTGCAGATCTTGAGCTCGGGGTTGGCGATCTCGACGTTGTGGTCGCCTTCGATCTTCTCGGCCAAGACCTCGCCCTTCTCGCTGACGTCCAAGCGCAGCGTGGTCGGGGCGTCGGTGTGCATCTTCACGCGCAGCTTCTTCAGGTTCAGGACGATCTGCGTGACGTCCTCGAGCACACCTTGGATGGTGGAGAACTCGTGAACGACGCCGTCGATCCGGACCCACGTGACGGCCGTGCCCTCGAGCGAGGAGAGCAGGACGCGGCGGAGCCCGTTTCCAATCGTCGTGCCGAAGCCCTTCTCGAAGGGCTCGACCGTGAAGCGACCGTATTGGCCAGTCGCCGTCTCGTGCTCCAAACGGACCTGCGACGGCAGCTCGAAGTTACGCCAACGAATACGCATATCGAATCTCTCTGAAACCGGTTGGCCCGCGCCTCACAAGACACGAGCCGGAGTGTGCAATCACGCGAGGTCGGGCAAACCCGACCCTGCTTACTTGGAGCAAAGCTCGACGATGAGCTGCTCGTTGAGTTCGACGCTGACATCCTCGCGCTTCGGCAACTGGATGACGCGACCTTTGTTGTCCGCGGGCGTCGCCTCGAGCCAGGTCGGCAGCGGCCGGCCCTTGTTCATCTCGATGGCGTCGCTCGCCTTCTTGGTGAGCTTCTCCTTGCCGACGACAGCGATCTCGTCGCCCGCGCGGACCAGGTAGCTCGGGATGTCCAGCCGGCGGCCGTTCACGTGCACGTGCCCGTGCGCGACCATCTGGCGCGCGTCAAAGCGCGAGAACGCGAGGCCGAGGCTCAGCAAGACGTTGTCCAGCCGGCGCTCCATCAGGATCAACAGGTTCTCACCTGTGTTGCCCTTCTGACGACGCGCGATGCTGAAGTAGTGCTGGAACTGACGCTCAAGCACGCCGTAGATGCGCTTGCACTTCTGCTTCTCGCGCAGCTGGGTGCCGTAGTCGGTGCCCTTCTTGGGGCGGACG
Source organism: Planctomycetota bacterium (assembly GCA_036160175.1). Lineage (GTDB taxonomy): Bacteria > Planctomycetota > UBA1135 > UBA1135 > UBA2386. The sequence goes on along the minus strand of JAYYEE010000065.1, from coordinate 13,026 downwards.
TGCTGACCCGGCGGGTAGTTGCGGCGGTTGACGGCGCACTTCTCCGAGAAGCATCGCTGCCCCTTCAGGAACAGCTTGACGCCTTCGCGGCGGCAGAGCTTGCAGACGTTGGTGTCGTTACGTGCCATTGCAGTGGATCAATATGGTGCTGGCTGGGATCAGACGCGACGGCGCTTACGCGGCCGGCAACCGTTGTGAGGCAGCGGCGTGCAGTCCTCGATGGACTTCACGTCGATGCCGGAGCTCGCGAGCGCGCGGACGGCTGACTCACGCCCCGAACCCGGGCCGCGAACCATGACCTCCATCTCGTGCACGCCCATCTTCTTGCACTTGTCGGCCACCTTCTCGGCCGCGCGCTGCGCGGCGAACGGCGTGCTCTTCCTCGAGCCCTTGTAGCCGATCGTGCCCGCAGAGTCCCAGGCGATGACCTGACCCGCGGTGTCAACGACCGTGATGATCGTGTTGTTGAACGAGGCCTTCACGTGAGCGACGGCCTTGCCGACGTTCTTGCGGACCTTGGTCTTCTTCTTGTCACCAGCGCTCATGCTTACTTCCTCAGGATCTTCTTGTTGGCCACCGTCTTGCGCGGGCCCTTACGGGTGCGAGCGTTGCAGCGCGTGCGCTGACCGTGGACCGGCAAGCCGCGACGGTGACGCAGACCCCGGTAGCAGTAGATTTCCTTCAGTCGCTGAATGTTCTGCATGTTGAGGCGACGCAGAGCACCCTCGACTGGAAAGTTCGACTCGAGGTAGCCAGCGATGTTGGCGACCTCGTCGTCCTTGAGGTCCTTCGCGCGGACCGTGGGGTTGATCGCGAGCTCGTCCAGGCACTTCTTCGCGACGGCCGGACCGACGCCATAGAGGTACTGGAGCGCAACGTCGATGCGCTTCTCGTTCGGGATGTCGACACCGAGGAGTCTGGGCATATTGCTTCCTTGAAGGCCTACTTGCCTTGGCGCTGCTTGTGGCGCGGGTTCTCGCAGATCACGCGCACGATCCCGCGGCGCTTAACGACCTTGCACTTGTCGCACATGCGACGGACGCTGGCTCTGACCTTCACAACAGTTCTCGCTTGGTAGGGAGGATTGGTTCGATGGAGTTCACTGATCTAGCAACTGGCGGATGCGCGCTTTGCCGCGGTCGAACGGAGAGACGTCGACGAGGACCTGATCTCCTGGGAGGAGGCGGCTGAATGCCATCCGGAGGTCCTTAGCGACGTGCGCCGTCACGGTGCGGCCGTCGGCCATCTCCAGGCGGAACAACCCGTTGTTGAGCGGTTCGAGCACCTTGGCTCGCTCGCACCCTTCAGGCTGTCCTTGGCCTGCGGTCATTGCATTTGCGTCAGCAGCTCCTGGAAAACGACATCGGGAGCACGATTCGCGTCGAGCTCCCGCAAAACACCACGGTCCCCGTAGTACGCCAACAGCGGCGCAGTCTGGGTCCGATACACTTCGAGGCGCTTGCCGATCGCTTCCTCGCGATCGTCAGAGCGTTGGGTCAATTCACCGCCGCAGAGGTCACAAACCCCGTCCTTGCTCGTCGGGTTGTGCTCGATGTGCCAGATGGCGCCACATTGCGAGCAAGTCCGACGGCCCGTAAGCCGACCCATCAGAGCGGCTTCCGGCACGGCAAAGGAGATCACGTGCGTCAGGGCGTTGTCACCGGACAGGTTCTGGTCCAGCGCTTCCGCCTGGGGGAGTGTACGGGGAAAACCATCCAGGATCCAGGCAGACGCCGCGTCGGGCTTCTCGATGCGGGCCTTGACCATGTCGATGATCAGCTGGTCGGGGACCAGCTTGCCGTCGTCCATGTAGGCCTTGGCCTCGGCCCCGAGCGCGCTGCCCGACTTCACCTCCTCCCGCAGCATGTCCCCGGTGGAGATATGGGCGATCTCCGCCTTCTCGGCGACGCGCTTGGCCTGGGTGCCCTTACCGGCGCCAGGGGCGCCGAGGAACACACAGCGGGCTTGCAGCGAGTTGGCCATTGGTGATTGCGGTGGAGAAGAAATCAGAGAGAGAGGTCGAATCAGGACTGCGAACGTCGGCCCCAGCCGCTGGTCGCCCCAGCTGCTTGGCCGCCGCCCGCGGCGCCGGCGCCCGGGCCACCCGGCTCGGCCATCGCGCCTTCGTAGTTCCGCATGACCAGCAGGGCGTTGATCTTCTCGACCATGTCGAGGGCCACGCCCACCACGATCAGGATCGAGGTGCCGGACATGAAGTAGATGAGGACCTGGTCGGTCGTGTTGCCGGTGGTGCCGATCAGCGACGGCATCACGGCGATGAGCGCCAGGAAGGTCGAGCCCGCGAGGGTGATGCGGACCATCGTCTGCTCCAGGAACTGCGCCGTCGGCTTGCCCGGGCGGATACCCGGGATGAACGAGCCGCCCTCTTGCAGGTTCTTCGCGATCTCGTTCGGCTGGAACATCATCGACGTCCAGAAGAAGGCGAAGAAGTAGATCAGGCCCGCGAAGGTGAGCACAAACCAGAAGCCCTGCTGCTGACCGAAGGTCTGCTCCAGGAAGGTGACGCTGAACGCGGTGCCGAGCATCGCCGGGATCTTCGTCAGCGCGGAGCCGAAGATGATCGGCATGACGCCGGCCTGGTTAACCTTGAACGGCAGGTAGGTCTTCTGGCCGCCGTAGACCTGACGGCCGCGGGCCTGCTTGGCCTGCTGGATCGGGATGCGACGCTGCGCCTTAGTCATGAAGACAACGGCGATCACCGTCACACCCCATGCGCCGAGGAACAGCAGCAGCCCCTGCCACTCTTGGGTGCCGAAGCCGGTCTGCACGTAGCCGCTGATCGCCGGCGCGAGGTTGGCGATGATGCCCGCCATGATGATCAGCGAGATCCCGTTGCCGATGCCGTGCTCCGTGATCTGCTCACCGAGCCACATGATGAACATCGTGCCGGCCGTCAGGGACACCATCACGACGATGGTGTAGAGGCCGAACCACTGATCGACGCCGGCGTGCAGGATCTTGGCGCCAGGGGCGCTGAGCGTGCCGCCGATCACGAACCACGACTGGACGAGGCAGATGACCACCGTCGCCAGACGCGTGTACTGGTTGATCTTCCGTTGGCCGCTAGCACCTTCCTTGCTGATCTTCTCCAGCGCCGGCACCGCCTTGGCGAGCAGGCTGAAGATGATGCTCGCGGAGATGTACGGCATCACCCCGAGCGAGAACAGCGTCGCGCTGCCCAGCGAACCGCCGGTCAGCACGTTCATCATGCCGAACAGACGGCCAACGCCGTCCATGTTCCCGACGTTCGAGAGCATGACCTCAGCGTTGACCCCGGGCAGCGGGATGAAGAACCCGATGCGGTAGATCAACAGCAGGCCCAAGGTGATCAGGACCTTGTTCCTGATCTCCGGGACCTTGAACAGGTTGGCTAGCGAGACGGCGTTGTTCATGCTGGGTTTCGTTCTCGAGAGCGTTGTTCGGACGACTAGGGAGCCCTTGGACCTACGCGTCGGCGTTCGCCGACTCGTTGAACTTGGCCTTGCCGTTGCCGCGGCGGATGCGCGGCTTGCCCGGCGTCTTCTTGCTGCCGTCCTTGGCGACGAACTTCGGTCGCATGACCTTCTTCTCGATCAGCTCGACGGTGCCGCCGGCCTTCTCGATCTTCTCGCGCGCCGACGCGGTGATGGCGTCCACCTTGACCGTGACGGCCTTGGTGACCTCACCGTCGCCGAGGATCTTGAACATCTCCGAGCGCTTCGCCTTGCTGGCGAGCCCCTTGTCGAGGATCGCCTTGAGGTCGACGGTCGCGCCGGCGTCGAAGGCCTCGAGGTCCGAGACGTTCACGACGGTGTAGACCTTCTTGAAGATCTTGTTGTTGAAGCCTCGCTTGGGCAGACGGCGGTAGAGCGGCATCTGGCCGCCTTCCCAACCGATCCGGCGCGACCAACCCGAGCGCGCCTTCGCGCCCTTGTGGCCCTTACCGGCGGTCTTGCCGTTGCCCGAGCCGGTGCCGCGGCCGCGGCGCTTCCGGTCCGGGAACGCGATCCCGAGAGTCTTTGCTTCGGCGAGGTTCATTCGAGCTCCACTCCTCGCAGCTTCGCGGTTTCTTCGCGGCTGCGCAGCATGTCGAGCGCGACCAGCGTGGCCTTGACCACGTTAAGCGCGTTCGTCGAACCGTAGTTCTTGGTCAGGATGTCGGTGATTCCAGCCCGCTCAAGCACCTTACGCACCGCCTTGCCGGCGATGATGCCCGTGCCCGGCGCGGCCGGGACGAGGCGGACGGTGGTCGAGCAGTACTTGCCGTCGACGGCGTGCGGGATGGTCGTTCCCTCACGCGTGACGCGCATGAGGTTCTTGCGAGCGTCCTTAACGGACTTCTCGATGGCCATCGGGACCTCGCGGCCCTTGCCGTAGCCGATGCCGACTAGGCCGTTGCGGTTGCCCACGACGGTCAGCGCGCTGAACGAGAAGCGACGGCCGCCCTTGACCACCGCGGCGCTGCGGTTGATCGCGACGACGTCGTCTTCAACGTCCGAGGCCAGGGCCTCGTCGATCGGGATGAGAGTGTAGTTGGACTTGGTCATCGGATTAGAACTCCAGACCGGCTTCGCGCGCGCCGTCGGCGAGCGCCTTGACGCGACCGTGATACTTGTAGGTGCCGCGGTCGAACGAGACCTTGGAGACGCCAGCCTTGGTCGCGCGCTCGCCGAGGAGCGTGCCGACCTTCTTGGCGACGTCGGTCTTGTTCATGCCGGCGATGGCGCCGCGCACGTCCTTCTCAAGCGACGAGGCCGAGGCCAGCGTCTTGCCCTCCAGGTCGTCGATGACCTGCACAGAGATGTTGGTGAGGCTGCGGAACACCGACAGGCGCGGCCGCTCGCGGCGCGCGCGCAGGCGCTTGCGCAGGGAGGTGGCCTTGCCGCGGCGGGCCTTGTGCTTCTTCTTCGTCGAAGTCATTGCTGTTCGCTCTTGTTAGAGGTCTGCGCGTTTAGCCACCCGAGCCGAAGGCCTTGCCGGCCTTGCGCTTGATGACCTCGTCGGCGTACTTGATGCCCTTGCCCTTGTACGGCTCCGGCTTGCGGAGCTTGCGGATCTCGGCTGCGACCTGCCCAACTTGCTGGTTGTCCGGGCCGCTGATGATGATCTCGGTGAGCGTTGGGCACTCGACCTGGACCGTGTCTGGAATCTGGAACTTCTTCGGCATGTTGAAGCCGATCTTCAGGATCAGCTCCTTGCCCTTGATGTCGACCTCGAAGCCGACGCCCTGGACCTCGAGCTTCTTGGTGTAGCCGTCGGTCACGCCCACGATCGCGTTGTGGAGCAGCGAGCGCATGGTGCCGCGCATCGCATGCGCGAAGCGCGTGCTTTCGTTCGTGTCGACCGTGAGGGTGGAGCCGTCGAGCGCGACCTTGATCTCGGACCGCAGCGGGAGCTTGCGCTCGCCCTTCGGGCCCTTGACCGTGACCAGGTCCGACGCGACGTCGACCGTCACAGCCTTCGGCACGTCGATAGGAGTCTTGCCAATTCTGGACATTGCTTATCTCCCGCTAGTCAACGGTGCAGAGGACTTCGCCGCCGACCTTGCGCTGGCGACACTCACGGTCGGACAGCACGCCTTGGTTGGTGGACACCACGGCGATGCCGAGGCCACCACGGACCTTCGGCAGCTCCTTCACCGAGCGGTAGCGACGACAACCGGGCTTGCTGAAGCGCGCGAGCGAGGTGATCACGCGCTCGCCCTCCGGGCCGTAGCGGAACTCAACATTCACCACCGAGCGAGGGCCGTTGGCGGCAACCTCGTAACGGTCGATGAAACCTTCACGCTTGAGGGTGTCCAGAATGGCCACCTTCAAACGACTGCCTGGCACCACGCAGTTGGTCGCACCGCTCATCAGAGCGTTGCGCATACGCGTGAGCATGTCAGCGATCGGATCGGTCATCATGGCGATTCATCTCCTACCACGAGGCTTTACGCACGCCGGGGATCTCACCCATCAGCGACAGTTCTCGGAACATCACCCGCGAGACACCGAACTTGCGGTAGATGGCACGGGGGCGACCGGTGAGCATGCAGCGGTTGCGGATGCGGTTGGGGTTTACGTCCCGCGGAAGCTTCATGAGCTTGGCGCGCGCGGCCTCCTTCTCCTCGGGGCTGGCGGTCGTGCTCTTGAGGACGTCGCGCAGCTCGGCGCGGCGAGCGGCGTAGCGCTCGACCAGCACACGGCGCTGCTCGTTCTTGGCGATCTTGGACTTCTTAGCCATATCAGTATGCGATCGGTTGGTTCTCGGTGGACGTCACTCGCTACTTCTGGAAAGGCATGCCGAGCTCCTTCAGCAGGGCCATGCCCTCCTGATCCGTCTCGGCCGTCGTGACGAACGTGATGTCCATGCCTTGCACGAACTCGACCTTGTCGAGCTGAATCTCCGGGAAGACGCTCTGCTCGCTCAGGCCCATGGTGTAGTTGCCGCGGCCGTCGAACTTCTTCGGCACGCCGCGGAAGTCGCGGATACGCGGCATCGCCAGCGTGATCAGGCGATCGAGGAACTCCCACATCCGCGCGCCGCGCAGCGTCACGGCGACGCCGACTGCGTAGCCGATGCGGAGGCGGAACCCGGACACCGCGACGCGGGCCTTCCGAATCATCGGCTTCTGGCCGGTGATCGCGGTGAGGTCCTTCACGGCCGCGTCCATGCGGTTCTTGTTCTCGACGGCCTGGCCGACCCCCATGTTGACGACGATCTTGCTCAGGCGCGGGATCATCATCGCGTTGGGGTAGTTGAACTCCTTGCGCAGCGTGTCCGCGATCTTGTCGCGGTACATCTGCTGCCGGCGCGGCAGCGCGCTCGGCTCAGGGGTGCCGCCCGTCGCGGCGCCTTCTGGGGTCTCAGTGGTGCTCATGGGTAGGCCTAGTCGAACTTGGTTCCACAGCGAACACCGACGCGGACCTTCTTGCCGTCGACGAGTTCGGTCTTGGTGCGGGTGCCCTTGCCCAGCTTCTCGCTGAACAGCAGGACGTTGCTGACGTCGATCGGCTGCTCCATCTGCACCCGACCGCCCTTGGGGTTCTGCTGCGAAGGCTTCTGGTGCTTCCAGCGCAAGTTGACACCCTCCACGAGCACGCGGCGGTTGACGGCGTCGACCTTGAGCACCTCGCGCGGCTCCTCGGACTTGTACTGCCCGGCGGTGACCACGACCTTGTCGCCCTTCTTGACGTGAAGCGACGAGCGCTTCGGCTTTGGCTTGTTGAACAGCATCAGACGACCTCCTCCGCGAGCGAGACGATCTTCATGAAGTTGCTATCGCGCAGCTCTCGAGCGACGGCGCCGAAGATGCGGGTGCCGCGCGGGTTGTTGTCCTTGTCGATGACGACCAGGGCGTTGCGATCGAACTTGATGTAGGAACCATCGGGGCGACGCACGGCCTTGGCCGTGCGGACCACGACGCCCTTGACCACATCGTGCTCCTTGACCTCGCCGGCCGGCTGGGCCTTCGTGATGACGGCGACGAGGACGTCGCCGACCGACGCGTAGCGTCGCTTGCTGCCCCCGAGGACCTTGACACACATGGCGCGTTTGGCGCCCGTGTTGTCGGCCACGTCGAGCATCGACATTTCTTGGATCATGGAAGCGTCCTGTTCAGACTGTGCGGTTCAGAGTGTTGGGTAGATCGTCTCGGGCGGCTTAGCCGTTGGCCTTCTGGACGATCCGCAGCAGGCGCCAGCGCTTGAGCTTGCTCAGCGGCCGGGTCTGCACGATCTCGACGACGTCGCCGACCTTGGCCTCGCCTTGGTCGTCGTGCGCGTAGAGCTTGGTCTTCTTGGAGACGAACTTCTCGTAGACCGGGTGGCGGACCTTGCGGTTGACCTGGACGACGAGCGTCTTGTCCATCTTGTTGGACATCACGATGCCGCGCGCCATCTTGCGCTCTGCGCGAGGCTTCGCGCCCTGTTCGACTTGTTCAGCGCTCATCAGTTCTGCTCTCCGGCCTTGCTGGCCTCTTGGCGTTCGCGGTCTCCGAGGACCGTTAGGATGCGGGCGATCGTGCGGCGGATAGCGCGGGCGCGGCCGGTGGCCTGCCCCTCGTTGCCCGAGCCGCTGAAGCGAAGCTCGAACTGCTCCTTACGCAGCTCGGCGAGCTTCACGTTGAGCTCTGCCGAGTCTTGACCGCGGATATCGTCAATGGCCTTGTTCATCTGAGTGTTCCTCTTGGATCTCCGTCTGACGACGATCAGTTCGGCCGACGGCGGACCAGGCGGACCTTGACCGGGAGCTTGTGAGCGACGCGGTTGAAGGCGCGCTTCGCGACCTCTTCGCTGACCCCGCCGAGCTCATAGATGACCGTGCCAGGCTTCACCACGGCGGCCCAGAAGTCGACGTCGCCCTTACCGGAGCCCTGACGAGTCTCGGCAGGCTTCTTGGTGATCGACTTGTGCGGGAAGACGCGGATCCAGACCTTGCCCTCAGGGGCGTTCCGGCCGCACGCGATACGACCCGCCTCGATGACGCGGGCAGAAACCCAGCCTGGCTCGATCGCCTGCAGGCCGAAATCGCCGAATGCGACCGTGTTGCCGCGCGTCGCTTCACCGCGAATGCGGCCGCGCTGCTGTCGGCGCCACTTGGTCCTCTTGGGCATCAACATGGGTCAGACTCCGTTCAGTTCTCTCGTGTTCAATCGGGCGCTCAGGCGCTGCGGTCGTTCTGCGAAGCAGCCGTGCGGACAGGCAGCAAGCCGTTGGTCGTCTCGCCAGGGCCATACTCGCCCTTGAAGATCCAGACCTTGCAGCCGAGCACGCCCGACTTGGTGTGCGCCAGCGCGAAGCCGTAGTCGATCTGGGCTCGCAGGGTGCTGCAGGGCACGCGCCCCTTGCGGAAGTTGCCGACCCGCGACATCTCGGCGCCCTGGAGGCGGCCGGCGACGCGGATCTTGATGCCCTTGGCGCCGGCCGCCATGGAGGCGTCGGCGACCTTCTTGAGGGCGCGGCGGTAGTTGATGCGCTTGCCGAGCTGCTCGGCGACGGCCTCGGCGACGAGGTTCGCCTCGACCTCCGGGCGGTGGATCTCGACGATCTTCATCCGGACGGGCTTGCTGGTCAGCTTCTCGAGTGCCTGGCGGAACTCGTCGACCTTGGTGCCCTTCTTGCCGATCAAGACGCCGGGACGCGCGGTGTGCACGAAGACCGTGATCAGCTCGCCAGCGCGCTCGATCTCGACGCGCGGGATCGCTGCGAACTGCCACTCCTTCTTGATGAAGCGGCGGATCTTCTGGTCTTCGATGAGGTTCTGCGCGAAGTCACGCTTGTTGGCGTACCAACGGGAGCGCCAAGGCTCGGTGACGGCGACGCGGAAGCCGGTCGGGTGGATCTTCTGGCCCATGGTTCTACTCTTCGCCCCCTTCAGCGGTGTCGGCGGCGGGTTGCGCGGCGGCGGCGGCCGCAGCCTCGGCCTCGAGCTCGCGCGGGTCGCGCGCCTCGGGGTCTTCGACGTGGACGTGGATGTGGCAGGTGCGGCGCTTGAACGGCATCGCGCGGCCCTGCGGCCCCGGACGCATGCGCTTGCCGCCGGGCAGCGGCGGCCCGTCCTGCGCGAACGTCTTGGAGATGACCAAGCGGTTCGGACGCACCGACGGGTTCTGCATCGCGTTCGCGACGGCAGACGCCAGCACCTTGTAGATCGCCTTGGCGGCGCGGTGCTTGTCGTGACGCAGCTCATCGAGCGCCTGGTTGGCGGTCCGGCCGCGGATCAGCGCCAAGACACGACGGGCCTTGTCGACACCCATCCGCGCGCGGCGGTGCACTGCTCGCGTTTCGAAGCTCATTTGTCCTTCTTCGCGTGGCCGCGGAAGGTTCGCGTCGCCGCGAACTCGCCGAGACGGTGACCGACCATGTCCTCCGTCGCGTAGACCTTGATGAACGTCCGGCCGTTGTGCACCTCGAAGGTGTGGCCGACGAACTCCGGCAGGATCACGCTCGCGCGCGACCACGTCTTGATGGGGCTCTTCGTGCCCGCCTCGTTTTGGGCGTCCACCTTCTTCAGGAGCTTCGGGTGGACGAACGGGCCCTTGTGGATACTGCGACTCATCTTGAGCTCCTATTAGCTGCCACTGCCAACGGCGACGTGCTTGCCGGGCGAACGGCGACGCAGGATGAACTGGTTGCTGCGGGCCTTGCCGCGGCGGGTGCGACCACCCTTCGCGAGCTTGCCCGTCGGCGAGACGGGGTGACGACCACCGCCGGTGCGACCCTCACCGCCGCCCATCGGGTGGGCGACCGGGTTCATCGACGTGCCGCGGTTGTGAGGGCGACGGCCCATGTGACGCTTGCGGCCGGCCTTGCCGATCCGCACGTTCTGCCAGTCGCTGTTGCCGATCTCACCGATGGTCGCGCGACACTCCCACGGGACCTTACGGGTCTCGCCGCTGGGCAGCACGATCGTGGCGTAGCCCGCGTCGCGGGCCATCAGCGTGCAGCGGTTGCCGGCCGACCGGGCGAGCTGGCCGCCCTTGCCGGGCTGCAGCTCGACGTTGTGCACCGAGAGGCCGAGCGGGATCGAGAGCAGCGGCATGCAGTTGCCGGTGTCGGGCTCGACCTTCTGGCCAGAGACGACCTTGTCGCCGACCTTCAGCCCCTTCGGCGCGAGGATGTAGCGCTTCTCGCCGTCCGCGTAGAACAGCAGCGCGATGTCCGCCGTGCGGTTCGGGTCATACTCGAGCGCCTTGACCGTCGCAGGCACGCCGTCCTTGTCGCGGCGGAAGTCGACCTTGCGGTAGAGCTTGCGCGCGCCACCGCCGCGGAAGCGGCTGGTGATGTGGCCGTGCGCGTTGCGACCGCCCGTCTTCTTCAGCCGCTCGGTGAGCGACTTCTCCGGGCGCTTGCCCTTCGTCAGGTGGCTGAAGTCCAGGACCGACGCGTTGCGTCGGCCGGCGGACGTTGGCTTGTAGACTTTGACTGGCATCGGTCTGGGTCTGTAGTTGCTGGCTGAGGTAGCGGGTGGCTGCCTTAGTTGACGTCGATCGAGTCGCCGTCCTTGAGGGTGACGATCGCCTTCTTCCACGCCGGCGAGTGGCCCGGCCGGCCGAACACGCGACGGCGCTTCGCCGGCATCGTGATGATGTTGACCGCCTCGACCTTGACCGAGAACAGCGTCTCGACCGCCTTGCGGACCTCGACCTTGTTGGCCGCCTTCGCGACCTCAAAGGTGTATTGGTTCTTCGACTCCTGCACGCCGGCGGACTTCTCGGTCACGACCGGGCGACGGACGACGTCGTAATATTGCGCGGCGTTGGCCATGGCTTAGCTCTCCTTCTTGGCGAAGCGCTGCTCGAGCGACTCGTAGGCGGCCGGGGTCAGCACCAAGTAGCGGCGGAGCAGCACCTGGCGGGCGTTGAGGTCGTCGAGCTTGGCGACGTCGACCAGCGGTACGTTGCGGAGCGACTTGTAGAGCGTGTCGTCCTTGCCGTCGGTCACGACCGTCGCGCTCCGGCTCATGCCGAGCTGCGACAGGATGGCGAACGCCGACTTGGTGTTGGGGGCGTCCGTGGGGAAGCCTTCCGCGATGGCGACTTCGCCGTCGCGGAACTTGGTGAAGAGGGCGTTGCGCAGCGCGACGCGGCGCGCCTTCTTCGGCATGTGGTAGGCGTGATCCCGCGGCTGCGGCGGGTGGATGCGACCGCCGCCGCGCCAGATCGGCGACTTGGTCGTGCCCATGCGAGCCCGGCCGGTGTGCTTTTGCGGCCAAAGCTTCTTGTTTCCGCCGCGAACCATCGAGCGCGTCTTGGCCTTGACGGTGCCTTGACGCTGGTTCGCCTCATACATCACGACGGCGTCCTTGAGCGTCCGCCCAAGCACCTTCGCGCCGAACGCGCCGGCGTCGACGTCCTTCGTCGCGACCGAACCGCCTTGAAATACCTTGACCTCGACCATGGGTATCGTGCTCCTCGAGTAGCGCTGGCTGAGTGGCCTCAGCAGGCCTTGATGCGGATGTCCACGCCCGCGGGCATGTTGAGCTTGCTCAGCGCGTCGACCGTCTTGGTCGTCGGCTCCGAGATGTAGATGAGGCGTTTGTGGGTGCGCACTTCAAACTGCTCACGACTCTTCTTGTCGACGTGCGGCGAACGCAGCACCGTGTAGCGCTCGATGCGCGTCGGCAGCGGGACCGGGCCGGAGATGCGAGCGCCCGTGCGCTTGCTGGTCTCGACGATGTCGAGAGACGCCTGATCGAGGGCCTCGTGGTCGTAGGCCTCCATCCGGATCTGGATTCGCTCTTGCATGACGGTCGGCTAGGACGTTCTCGCTTGGTCAACCCAAACGAGGGTCCTGTAATGGGTTGTGGCAGTACTGCGGAAGTAGTGTGCGGGACGCAGGCCTGCGGGCCCATCACACCCCCCTCTTGCCAGCTGCGGAAATCAACCGCAATTGGCTGTGCGGCAAGGGGTTACACCCGGTGGGTGTGCTCCCTGGAGCACAAGGGGGCGGACACTTTAGCGAGCGCCCCTGAGACCGTCAACATAGCCTCCACAATTTCTTGCCCGGCCTCAGCGTAGCTCCGCGTCGCCCACCGCGTAGCCAGACGGACACATCGTCACCTGCCCCAGCCCCTTGGTGATCGATCGCAACCTCGTGACGTAGCCCAACATGCGAGCGAGGGGGGCGCGCCCCGAGAGGCGAGCCCCGAGGCGACCAGCGGCGACGCTGGCGACTTCGGCGCCGCGAGCGCGCAGATCGGCGAGCACCGCGTTGCTGCTCGCGGCCGGCGCGAGCACGTCGATCTCCACCCACGGCTCGAGCTCGACCACACCTGCCTCAGCCAACGCATGCTCGAGGGCCAAGCTGGCGGCCTGCTCGATCAGCGCGTCCGCTGCGACACCGTCGCGGACCGCCTCCAGCCGGATCACGCAGCCGTGCATGGGCCCGACCCGCGTGCCCGTACGCGCAAGCCGACGCAGCTCCGCGAGGGCGACCGCGAACGCAGCGCCGCTCGCCGCGGCCTCGGCGCCAGCAACCACGCTCGCCGGGCCAGGGTCATCCGTCGGCTCGACCGACAGCTGACACTGCGCGGCGACCTCTT
>JAYYEE010000064.1:0-5907 GCA_036160175.1 Planctomycetota bacterium | reverse complement strand
TGTTTTGTCTGGTAGACTGTCATGGCCTGCCGCATCCCCGGTCGACCCCCTGCCTCCACGGGTCGGCGCTGACCCACAGGTCTCCTGAACATGCGTCTCTTCTCCACCTCTTTGCTTCTCGCTACGGTCGCCGCGCCGCTGCTCGGGCAGTCCCCGCAGCCGAAGATGGGCGCGCCGCTCGCTGGCCTCACGACGGCACAGCTGCAGGCGTTTGAGGCCGGCCGCGCGGACTTCAGCACGCCGCTGAGCCCCGCGCAGGGCCTCGGCCCGATCTTCAACCAAGTCAGCTGCGCGAACTGCCACAACAACCCGGTCGGCGGCCCGGGCGGGACCACGGTGACGCGCTTTGGCTACGACGACGGCAAAGGCGGCTTTGACCCGTTGGTGGGCCTCGGAGGCTCGCTCCTTCAGCAGGGCGCGACCAACCCGGCCGCCGTCGAGGTCATCCCAGGCGCGGCCAACGTCACGGCGCAGCGCGTCACGCCGAGCGTGCTCGGCGCGGGCTTGATCGAAGCCATCCCGGACGCCGCGATCGAGGCCAACGAGACGACGCCGCCGAGCACCAGCGTCAGCGGTCGCGTCCACTGGGTCACGCCGCTCGAGGATCCCACCGGGCCGCAGCGCGTCGGCAAGATGGGGTGGAAGGCGCAGCTCGCGACCGTGCTCTCCTTCTCCGGCGACGCCGCGCAGAACGAGATGGGCCTCACGAATCGGCTGTTGCCGACGGAGAACGCGCCAAACGGGAACCTCTCGCTCCTGACGGCTTTCGACACGGTCGCCGACCCCGAGGACACGCCGGACGCCAACGGCCTCGAGTTCATCGACCGCATCACGAACTTCCAGCGCTACCTCGCGGCGCCGCCGCAGACGCCGCGCTCGGGCATGGCCGGCGAAGTCGTCTTCGACAACGTCGGCTGCGCGGACTGCCACGTGAGCACTTGGACGACCAGCAATGATCCGTCGCTCGAGGCGGCGATCCGGAACAAGACGATCCATCCCTACTCGGACTTCTTGCTGCACGACATGGGCGTGGCCGCCGACTTCATCGGCGACGGCGACGCCGGCACGCAAGAGCTCCGGACCCCTAGCCTCTGGGGCGTGCGCTCGCGCAACGCGCTCTGGCACGACGGCCGCGTCGTCGGCGGAACGCTGCAGACGCGCATCCTCGGCGCGGGCGGCGTGATCGACCTCCACGCAGCGCTGGGCAGTGAGGCGCGGACGTCCGCGCTCGCGTTCCAGGCGCAGTCCGCCGCCGACCAGCTCGCGGTGGTGGCCTTCCTCGACTCCCTCGGTCGCGCCGAGTTTGACTGGGACGGGGACAACGACCTCGACGAGGTCGACCTGGCCGCGTTCGTGACCGCGATGGCCGGCGGACCCTACACACCAGACGACGCCGAGGCGGTCTTCGACATCAACCAGGACGGCGTGGTCGACCTGCTCGACCGCGACGCGTTCGCGCTCGTCTACGAGGTCGACTGCAACGGCAACGGCGTCAACGACCTGGCGGACGTGGTCACGGGCGGCTTCGACGACGCCAACCAGAACCTGGTCCCTGATGAGTGCGAATACTGCCAAGTTGACCTGGGCTTCGCGGGCGGCGGCTCGCTGCGGATCGACGTCTGCGGGGACGACCTGACGGCGGCGGGTTCGCGGGCGTCGTTCCAGCTGGTCGGCGGAGTGCCGAACGCGCCGGCGATCATCGTCCTCGGCGTAGCCCAGAGCCCGACGCCCGTCAGCGGCACCGAGTTCCTCGTGCCGCAGCTGCCGCTCGCGGCCGTCGTCGAGCTCTTCGTCACGGACAACAGCGGCGAGCTTCACCTGCCGATGTTGGGCGGCGGCAACTCGCCGTCTTGGACGTGGGTGTTCCAGGCCGCGACCTACGACGGGTTCGGCTACGACCTCTCGAACGGCCTCGAGGTCGTCATCGGCGCGTTCTAGCGGCGCGCGGGCGACGGCCCTCGGGCCCGCGCGCGCCTCGCGACCTGTTCCAGGCCTGCGAGGCGCGGCGCTCGCCGTAAGATGCGCACCGTGCGCGCAGTAGTCATCGGCTGTGGAGTGATCGGCATCACGACGGCGCTGCGGCTGCGCAGCGCCGGGGTGGAGGTTGAGGTGTGGACGCGCGATGACCCCTCCGCGACGACCTCGGCCGCTGCAGGCGCGATCTGGTATCCGTTCCTCGCTGAGCCGCGCGACGCGGTCGCGCGGTGGAGCGCGGTCACCTTCGCGCGGCTCGAAGCGCTCGCTGCCGACCCTAGCACCGGGGTCCGCATGTGCTCAGTCGTCGAGGCCTTTGACGAAGAGGCGCCCGACCTGTGGTGGGCCTCTGCCGTGCGAGGCGTCACGATGCTGCCGCCGCGCGAGGTCCCTGACGGATTTCGCGCTGCGGCTCGCACGACGGTGCCCGTCTGCGACGTCCCGGTGCACCTCTCGTGGCTGCTCGGCGAGTTGGCGCGCGCAGGCGTCGAGGTCGTGCGGCGTGAGGTCGAATCTCTCGACGAGGGGTTTGACCACGCAGACGTCGTCGTGAACTGCGCGGGCCTCGGCGCCCGCGAGCTGTGCGACGACCGCGAGCTCCGCGCGGTGCGTGGCCAGGTCCTCCGCTTGGAGGGCGTCTCGATGGACGAGGCGTGGATCGACGACACCGATGCGAGGCCGTGTTACATCGTCCCTCGGGCGGACTCGCTCGTCGTCGGCGGCACCGCGCAGGCGGGAGACGAACGGCCTCGCGTAGATGATGAGGACTCCGACGCCATCCTCGCGGCCGCGACGCGATCGTGGCCTGCGCTGTCGCGCGGGCGGGTCCGTGACGCGTGGGTCGGCTTCCGCCCCTTCCGCTCCTCCGTGCGGCTGGAGCCCGAGCAGCGCTCGGGCGGCAGGCTCTTGGTGCACAACTACGGCCACGGCGGCAGCGGCTACACCGTGAGCTGGGGATGCGCCGAAGACGTCGCATCGCTCATCACGGGTTGACGTCGTCGGCGCCGACGAGACGCTAGCGGTATGCGTCTCGTCTTAGCGGCAGCTGCGCTGTTCTCGTCGCTGATCGCGCAGACCCCGTCGGTCAGCGCGAGCGGAGAGAACATGCGCTTGAAGACCTGGTCGGTCAGCGGCGGCGGCGGCGTCTATACGCTCACGCTGCAGATGGACGACGACAACGGCGACGCCTCATTGCCGACGAGCTTCCGGCGGTGGTGGCACTGCGAGGTCGGCAACCTGACCCCGGGCACGGTGCTGAACGTGCGGGTGACCAACGCGGGCTACTCGGACGTCATCTTGCCGGTCTGGTCGCTGTCGTCGGACGGGGTCCAGTTCGGCGGCTACACGCGGTTGCCGACGAGCGCGGCGCCGACTGTGCAGGGCGGGACACAGCACTGGTTCAGCGTCACGGTGCCGCCGGGCGTCGTCGCGATGCGGCTCGCCAAGTTCTTTCCGTACACGGTGACGCGGAAGGACGCGCTGCTCGCGAGCGTCGCAGGTGACCCGCGCGTCCGGAGCATCGTCTCGCTGGGGAGCTCGCAGCAAGGCCGGCCGATCGAGAAGGTCGAGTGGACAGACAGTTCGCAGCCGGACGCCGGCAAGCAGCGCATCTGGATCCACGCGGGCGTGCACCCGGCCGAGACGACCGGCCACCTGATGGTGGAGGGGCTGTTCGATTGGCTGCGATCTGGAGAGCTCGAGGCTGAACTCCTGCTCGACCACGCGCTGGTTGAGGTCGTCCCGATGGCCAACCCAGACGGCGTGCACCTCGGGAACTACCGGACCAACGCGAACTCCTCGAACCTCGAGGCGCAGTGGAGCGCGCCCTACAACTCGCCGCAGCCAGAGGTGGTCGCGCTGCGCGCTGCGATCGAGGGCTACATGGGGACCGCGGCGAGCCCTGCGAGCAACCCGATCCGCGTGCTCCTTAACCTGCACAGCACGCACAACATCGCGTTCCCGTTCCACTTCCGCCACGTCGCGAACGCCAACTGGACGCCTGGGTGCAGCAGCTGCGGGGTCATCCCGCAGGTGCACCAGCTCGAGAGCGAGTGGATCACGAACTTCGAGGCGCGAAGCCCCCTGGTGGCGCTGGGCACGACGGCGGCGAGCACGCTCGGCTCGCGCCCGTTCGTCGAGTCGATGTGCCACGACCGCTGGACCGCGGCGCCGGGCTGGCTCGGCGCGCCCAACTTCGAAGCGCCGGTGATGGCGATCACCTTCGAGGGCACCTACGGGCGGGGTCCGAACGGCGTCAGCTGGAGCACCGAGGCCGACTATCTGCAGTGCGGGCGTGAGATGGGGCGCGCGTTGTTTGACCAGCTCGGGCTCGGGGTGTCCGCCAGCGCCAGCGTCTATGGAGCCGCGTGTCAGAGCGTGACGTTGACTGGCGCGCTGGCGCTGCAGCCAGACCAGAGCCACGCGTTGGCGCTGATCATCGCGCTCGGCCCGCCCAACGGCCTCGCGGCGCTCGCAGTCGGCGGCGCGCCTGCGCTGCTGCCGTTCCCGTCGCCCTGGAGCGGGTGTGATCTGTTGGTGCAGCCGGACGCGACGCTGCTGTTGCCGTTGAGCCTCTTCGGAACCGCGATCAGCCAGCTGACGTTACCGCCCGTCCCCGGCCTCGTTGGCTACTTGCAAGCCGTCGCGCTTGATCTTGGGCTCAACCTCGACGCGAGCAACGGCCTGCGCGTCCAGAACGACTACTGAACCGCTGCTGGGCCTGTTCCGATTCGAGCCCGGCCGCGCTATCGTGGATCCCGGTGAGTTACCGCGTCGAACTTCCGGTCTTCTCAGGGCCGATGGACCTGCTGCTCCACCTCGTCCGCCAGTCGGAGGTGGATATCCATGAGGTGTCGATCGCGCCGATCTTGGATCGCTACTTGGAGAACCTCAAGGTGCTCCAACAGTTGGACCTGCAGGACATCGGCGACTTCGTCGTGATGGCCAGCACGCTGATGGAGATCAAGTCGCGCGAGCTGCTGCCCAACGAGTCGATCGAGCTCGAAGAAGAGCTGGACCCGCGCGACGACCTGATTCGTCGGCTGCTCGAGTACAAGCGCTATCGGGACCTCGCGCGCGAGCTAGACGGCCGCGGTGAGCGCCGCCAGCGCCAGAGCCACTTGGTGTTGGCTCAGCCCCCCGAGCTCAAAGGTCCAAAGGATGAGGACCTGCTAGACCTCGGCGAGCTCGGAGTCTGGGACCTGACCTCGGCGTTCGCCAAGCTGCTCGACGAGATCGGCAGTCAGCAGTCGATGGAGGTCGAGGTCGAGAAGCGCGACGTCGGCTACTACACGCACTCGCTGCTCGAGACCTTCAAGACCAAGAGAGAGGTCCGCTTCTCCGAGGTGTTCGACCGCAGCGAAGGTCGCTACGGGATGATCGGCATGCTGATCGCGCTGTTGGAGATGATGAAGCAGGGCTACCTGCGGGCGCGTCAAGACCAGTGCTTCGACGACATCCTCCTCGCCTACATCGGCAAAGACGAGGTGACCGCCGATCAGATCTTGGCTGGCATCAGCACTGAGGACCTCGCAGAGCAGGAGCAGCAAGACCTCGAGCGGCTGCAGGCTGAGGCCGAGGCTGCGGCCGCGGCGAACATCGACGCCGATGGGCCGGGCGGGCCGGCCGACGAGGCCGACGAAGACCGGAGCTGAGCGCGGGCAGTCTCGTGCTGACGCACCGTCGCCCGATCAGACCATCCCATGCCACCGTCGCCTGCGCCAACGACGGTGACGCCGTAGAGCGCGCGCCTGCGTCATCTGCTCTAGCGGTTACTTTTGATGGGGTTCGATTGGCCCTGCGGACACAATCGGCGGGCAGCCTCAGACGGCTCCGCTCTGCTTAAGCCTATGCCACAATCGCCTCGGTCTCTGCTCGCCGGCATCTTCTGCCTCGGCTTGTCGGTCATCATGTTCGAGATCGCGCTGACGCGCG
>JAYYEE010000063.1:0-4965 GCA_036160175.1 Planctomycetota bacterium | reverse complement strand
ATGAGGACCGCCGCGATGACCTCGCCATTCCCGTTCTTGAGAAGCTCGCCCGAGAAGGGACGGGGTCGATCTTCGAGGCGGCCGCCCGACACACGCTGGGTCACATCTACAACCCGTCGCACGGACACACGCACTGAGCGGCGCGGCGCCTAGCCGCCGGTGTTGCCCCTGCCGGTGTTGCCCTTGCCCGTGTTGCCTTTGCCGGTGTTTCCGGCGTTGTTGTTGCGGCGGTTGGGGCGGCGTCCGCCGAGCTGCTTGTTGCCGCGCTCGGGGAAGTTCATGTCTGCGAGCATCTCTTGCTCTTTCTCGAGGAGCTTTTGCTCCGCCTTAGCGATCGCGTCGAGTTCGCGGTTCGCCTTGTTTTGCTTGGCCTTGTCGTTGCCAGCCTTCGCTTGGTCCGACTCCGCTTCGCTGCGCTCCTTCAGGAGTTTCTCTAGGTCGACGACGAGCTTGCCGTACTTCTTGGCGAACGTCGGCAGCAGCGGCTTGAAGGCGCCCTTCGAGGCGCGATCCAGGAGCGACTCGAGGGCGGTCGGGTTGGGCTTGAGCCCCGTCATGGAAACCGGCTTGAGCTCCTTGCCCGACTTGTCGAAGGCGACGAACAGCGGCGCCTTCTTGCCGAAGCGCTCCTTGAGCGCCGGGTCCTTGCTGATGTCGATCTGGCCGCAGTGGAACAAGCGCAGCTTGATGCCGAGCTCGTCGCCCTTGACGTCGGCGCGGAACAGCATCGCCTCGAAGGTCTTCACCGGGCGCTCCTCGAGCTCGCCGTCGTGCAGGTAGAGCACGGCGACCTGGTCGGCGGCGGCCGCCGCGCGGACCAGCTCGATCGTGTTGAGGTCAGCGACCTTCTTCCCGTCCGTCTCCGGCCCGTCGATCTCCTTGAAGTAGACCGCGACGCGATTGCTGATCTCCTCGGGGCGCCGCCAGGCGTTCCTGCCGCCGCGGCCAGCGCGTCCGCCTGCAGCGCGCCGCTGGGCCTCGGCGGTGTCAACAGCGATCATGGTGAGGCAGAGGGCCGCCAGCAGTGAGGTCGTGCGGGTCTTCATGGGTTCTTTTGTCTGAGCTTCGGGAGGACTACGTCGGGCAGCGGGATTGCCCCACATTAGGATCGAGAAAGCCGTGCACCAGGATGGTATCGGGCGGCTGGGAAATGACGCTGGGAGCGAGCAAACTAACGCCATGACGACCCCGCTCCGAGCCGCCATTCTCCTGGTCGCGGTGCCCGCCGCGGCCGTGTGCCAAGCACCTGCTAAGAAGTGGCCCGACGGCAGGACGTATGTGTCGGTCCCGAACAGCGCGTATCTCTTCGAGTGGGACGCGCGGTGGGGGCGCCCGCTGCCGGCTACCTCGCTGGGGTCGGACGCCGACGGGGCCGTAGAGCTCGGCAATACGCACGGCTGCATGGTCGTCGACCAAGCCGGCCACATTCTGGTCAACACCGACAAGGAGCACGCGGTCGTGGCGTTTCGGCCTGACGGGACCGTCGCGCACCGCTGGGGTAAGGAGTTCCGCGGCGGCCTGCACGGGATGTGCCATCGCGTCGAAGACGGGCAAGAGGTGCTCTACCTCGCGCACACCCGTCGCCACGAGGTCATCAAGACGACCCTCGACGGCAAGGTGCTCTGGACGATCGGGTGGCCGGAGGCGTCGGGCATCTACAAGAACGCCGGGCAATACGCGCCGACCGCGGTCGCCGTCGCTCCCGATGGCCGCATCTACGTCGGCGACGGTTACGGCAAGTCGTGGGTGCACTGCTACGACAAGGACCGCAAGTACCTCAAGTCGTTCGGCGGGCCGGGTGCGGAGCCCGGCAAGATGCGCACTCCGCACGGCCTGTGGATGGACACCCGTGGCGAAGAGCCGTTGCTGCTTGTCTGCGACCGGGAGAATCACCGACTGCAGTGGTTCACGCTCGACGGCGCGTTCGTCCGGCTGATGGACCAAGGCCTGCGGCGTCCCTGCAACGTCTGGCCGATGGCCGACGGCGGCTGGGTCATCGCGGACCTCGCCGGGCGGATCAGCTTCCTCGACAAGAATGACAAGGTGCTCGGCCACATCGGCGACAACCCGGATCCGAAGCTGCGCGCGCGCAACGGCATCCCGCGCGCGAAGTGGAAGGACGGGGAGTTCCTGTCGCCGCACTCGGTGTGCGTCGACAAGAAGGGCAGCGTCTACGTTATGGATTGGAACTCGCTCGGACGCATCACGCGTTTGGCCCCGGTTACGCTGACCGGCGGCGCGGGCGGTCGACCCAAACGCGGCAACTGAGGTCGCATCAGGAGGGGAGATGCAGAAAAGGATAGGTCAACGCGCGGTCGCAGCGGCCGCGGCTGCCGCGCTCGGCGGCGTCGCGCTCGTCACCGCGTTGGCGATCGGTCGCGGCGTCGACGCGCCGCTGCTCGCGCGTGAGGTCGATCGCGCGCCGCGGCGGTCGCCCGCCGCAGCGCCTATCGGAGCGCGGCCGCTCGAGCGGACCGCGGCGCCCGAGCTGGCTCAGGCCGATGATCTCCGCTTCTTGCGCGTTTCCCCTACCAAGGGCGGCGGCGCGCCCGCGCCGTCTGACGAGGTGGACGTCCGCGCGCTGATCGAGGACCTCCGCGATGACGACGAGCGGTTCAACGCCTCCTATGCGATGGAGCAGCTGCGCCAACTCCCCGCTGGCGACGTCCCGGAGCTGGAGCGGGCGCTAGACGCTGCGGACCCTCAGCAGCGGATCATGGCGGCGCGGGTGCTGCGCGCGCGGGTCGCGGCAGGTCAGACCAAGGCGTCAGACGCCTTGCTAGACCGGCTCGTCGCGACTGCGGTCGCAGACCTGCGGGATGACGATGCGAGCTTCAACGCGATCCACGCTGCCGACGACCTGCGCCGCTTGCGGGCGGGGGAGCAGCTAGAGCAGGCCTTGGACTCCAGCGACGCGCAGCAGCGCCATCTCGCGGCGCTGGTGCTGCGGGGCCGCGTCGAGGCGGGTCGCGCCGAGGCGTCGCCGCGCCTGTTGGAGGTCACGGTGGACGCCCTCACCAGCGACATCTGTCAGCGCGTCCCTGGGTTGCTGAGAATGTCCGGCAGCAGCCCCGAGCCGTGGGCCGCGCGCTTCTTGGCGCCGCGGGCGCGGGCCGCGCGATCGGCCCTGGAGCGCGGACTTCAGGCGACCGATGCACAGCAGCGCTTCCTCTGCGGTTATTTGCTCGCCCAGGCGGGGATGCGAGAACACGCCGCGCAAATCACCAACGAGCTGCTGGGCCACCTCAACGACAACGACATCACCGGCGACGCGATGATGGCGGCGCACGGGCTGTACTGCCTGGGGCCCGTCATTGAGCCCGTGTTGCTCGATAACTGGCGCTTCGTCGACGAGCAGGGACGCGGGCTGATCCGGTTGATCCGCCTCGACTTCGAGCGACCGCCGCGGAGCCGCGCCGAGCTCGTCGCGCGCAGCGGGATCGCGGACGTCTCGTGCCTCTATCACGACGCCGCCGTCGAGTACGACATCCAGCGCTCGAGCGTGCCGCGCTTCAAGCGCTAGCGCGGACGGCCCGCCGGCGCGACTACGACGGCCGTCTGGGCGGCGTGCACAGCGGCGCCGTCAAACCGCAGATCGCCGTGCCGGCCTGTGGTCCAGACCTCAGCGCCGAAGCGGCGCGCGAGCACGCCGAGCGCGGTCGCTCCGTCGTTGGCAGCGGCCGAGACGAGGCAGGCGCGGGGCTGCACCGCGGCGAGCAGCAGGGGCGCGTTCCCGTTGGAGCGTCCGTGGTGAGGCAGCAGTAGCAGGTCCGCCTGCCCCGCGATGCCGTCTTTGATCGCGGCCGCGACGCCATCCTCCTGCGCGTCGCCGCTGAGCAGGACCTCGGCGCCGCGCAGCGACGCACGCACCCAGAGGCTTCGGTTGTTGTCGCTCGCCGTAGCCGGCACGCGCGGGGCGGAGACCCTGAGCGGGCCCTCGCGGCGCGTCGCGCCGTTGGGAAGCAATTCGACGCTGGTGGCGTGCGCACGGAGGAGCTGATGCACCGCCGTGGCCTTCATAGACGCTGGCAAGATGGCGCGCGCGACGCGGACGCGGCGCAGCAGCGCGGCGACGCCGTTGTGGTGGTCGGCGTCGTCATGGGTGATGACCAGCAGCTCCAGCCGTCGTCGCGGCAACGCCGCGGTGACGCTCGCAGCGGCCCGCGCGCCGCTCTGCAAGCTGCCGCAGTCGACCAGCGATTGCGCGCCCGAGCTGTCGGTCAGCAGGGCGGCTTGGCCGTGCCCGACCGCGAACACCTCCAGCCCAGGCGCGGCGGCGGGCGCCAGCGGGAGGAACCACAGCGCGGCGACGAGCGCGGCGCCGCCGATGATCGTGCGGCGACGCGGGCGCGCGAAGATCCACCCCGCTGCGGTGAAGCCAGCGAGCCCGACGAGCCACCCGGGCGGCGTCCCGTTGGACGAGATCGGGGTCCATGGGAGGCTGTCGGCGGCGTAGACGATGCTCGCGTAGGTCGCCGCGAGGAGCTGGAGCAGCGGCCCGAGCCACTCAGCGAGCAGGGGGGCGACCGCGGCGAGGCTCGCGGCGACGAGGCCGAGCAACAGCAGCGCCGCGACGATCGGCGCGCACAACGGCGTCAGTAAGATCGTGGTGGGGGCGAGTTGTTCGAAGAACCACAGCGTGAGCGGTGTGGTCAGCAGCGTCGCCCAGAAGGACGCGCGGAGCGCGCTGCGCAACGCCCCGAAGAGCCCGGGCGCGCTCGGTGTGCGAGCGGCGACACCGAGCCCGATCACCGCGGCGTAGCTGAGCAGGAAGCTGGGCCCAGTGAGCTGCTCAGGCGAGGCTGCGGCGGTCACCAGGGCGGGCGCGAGCAGGCCGCTGGCGAGCCCGAAGGGGCGCCCGATACGGGCGGCGACCGCAGCGAGCACGGCGGCGACGACCGCGCGAACGACCGGCGGCTCTGCGCCAGCCACGCCGCCATATACAGCGAGGATCCCGACGACGGA
>JAYYEE010000062.1:0-10061 GCA_036160175.1 Planctomycetota bacterium | reverse complement strand
GGGCGAGGGCGCGGACCCGCTCTAGCTCGGACTGCGCGAACTTGGCTTGCTCGGCGCCTTCGTCTCGGAGCGCTGTGGCGCGGTCGTAGGCGCGCTTGGCCTCGGTCATCTGAGCGGCCGCTACCTCCTTGTTCGCCTCTGCCCGCAGCCACTCGTTCCCGGCCGCGTCGGCGGCTGCCTGGGCTTGCTGGTAGGCGGCGCGGAAGTCGTCGGCGAACAGCCGCGCGACGATGTCTCCCTTCTTGACCACCGAGCCTTCCTGGACGTTGAGCTCGACGATGCGCCCGGGCACGTCGGAGGAAAGCGCGGCGCGCCGCGCGGCGACGATGTAGCCGTTCGCGGCTGTTCCTCGGACGGCGGCCGCGGACGCCGGGTTCGACTCCGTTACCACGAGCGCTTGGACTTCTGGCAGGTTTAGCTGGTCGAGCATCCTGCTCAGCCACGGCCAGGTCAGACCCAGCAGCGCGCCCGCGGCGGCGAGGAGCAGCACCTTGGGGGCCCAGCGGGTGTTGCGCCGGCGCGCAGCTTTGGGGCTGCGGTTGATCTTGAGATCTTGGAGTTCCACGTCGATGTCGCCAGAAGGCGGGCGCACGATAACGGACGCCCTCTCGATTTGCTGTGCTCCGTCCCTAGGATCTCAGCATGACGTCTGTGGTGAAGCGCATCCTGGCGCCGATGGATCTCGCAGAGTCGCGTGAACCAGAACTGGACTACGCGATCGGGCTCGCCGCGCAGCTAGGCGCTGAGTTGATGCTCTTGGTGGTCATCGACACGCCGGCGACGCTCAACCTCATCGGTCACCACGGCTCAACCGGGCGCGGGGGCGGCTTCGAGCAAGAACTCCAAGAGGAGGTGCAAACAAAGCTGCAGCGCGCCGTCGATCAAGCGAGCAAGGCAGGCGTCAAGGCGATGGGGCACCTGACCTACTCCGAAGACGTCGAGGAGGAGATCCTCAAAGAGGCGCTCGTCGAGCGCGTCGACCTCATCTTGGTTCGGTCACGTGGACGCTCCGGGATCATGAAAGCGCTGCTCGGCAGCACCGCAGGCGAGATCCTTAAGGCCGCGCCGTGTCCCGTGCTGGTGGCGCGCGCGTGAGCGCCTCCAAGCGGGGTGGAGACCGCAGCCGACGCGTCGTGAAGCGGCGCGGCAGTCGGGGCACCAAGTCGGGCCCCGTGCCAGTGGACAAGCTGCGTTGGACGTGCGAGCCGCTCAAGCCGTCGGGCAAGCCGCCGACCGCGGCGTTCCTGATCGGCCAAGAGCGCCCCATGGCGGCCCTGCGGGCGGGGCTGTCGATCCAAGCGCAAGGCTACAACTTGTTCGTCTCGGGGTTGATGGGGTCCGGTCGGACCGCGGTCGTCGAGATGCTGCTGCGCGACATCCAGCCGGTGTGCCGGGCAGTCCCCGACCGCGTCTTCGTGCACAACTTCCGCGAGCCCAACCGCCCGAGCTTGGTGACGCTGCCGGCCGGGAAGGGGCCGTCGTTCCGCGACGAACTGTTGGAGCTTGGCAGGGTCATGCACGGCGCGCTGCTCAGCGCCTTGCGCTCGCGTCCGCACCGGATGTCGCGGCGCTTCGTCAAGCGCGCGAGCGCCGCGCGGGAGCGACGGATCATGGACGCGCTGCAGCGCCAAGCCCAGAAGCAGGGCTGCGCGCTGGTCACGTTCCAGGCGCAGAACGGGACCTCTACGGCCGACATCTATCCCGTCTTTGAGGGCGAGCCGATCACGCTGGACGCGATGTCCGCCCTCGTGCTCGAGGGGAAGATCGCTGACGAGGATCGCACGCGCCTGCTGCGACAACGTGAGCAGCTGATCGAGCGGCTGGACGAGGTCAGCGAGCGGATCCGCGAGGAGTTCTCACGCGCCGAACAGGAGGTCCGCGCGATGGACCGAGGCCTCGCGTGGAAGGTGCTCCAGAACCATCAGAAGGACTTTATCCGCCGCTGGCCGCAGCCCGAGGTCGCGGACTGGTTGGACGCGGCGCGGGAGTTCATCGAGCGCAACCTGCATGAGTTCATCGGCACTGAAGTCGAGCTCGAAGATGAGACGACCGCGTTCGAGCTGATGCCAGAGACGGCGGAGCCGCGGCTCGGTGAGTTCCAGTCCCAGGTGGTGAAGACCTCCTTCACGGAGGCCTGCCCGGTCGTGATCGAGACCAACCCG
The DNA here is from genome assembly GCA_036160175.1 of Planctomycetota bacterium. GTDB lineage: Bacteria > Planctomycetota > UBA1135 > UBA1135 > UBA2386. The sequence goes on along the minus strand of JAYYEE010000062.1, from coordinate 7,899 downwards.
AGCTTCGGGAACTTGTTCGGCACGATCAGCGGACACGAAGGCCTCCCTGGGCCGCTGCAGGTTCATCCAGGCGCGCTGCTGCGCGCCGAGGGCGGTTATCTCGTCTTGCGGTGTTTTGACGTGCTGCGGGAGCCGGGCGTCTGGACGCAGCTCAAGCGGGTGCTGCAGTCGGGGTTGCTGGAGATCCGCGACTTCGATCAGGGCGCTGGGACGCACACTGGTTCGCTGCAGCCGCAGGCGATCCCGATCGACCTGAAGGTGGTGCTGATCGGCGAGCCTGGCGTCTACGAGACGCTCGCTGCAGAGGACATCCAGTTCCCTCAGGTGTTCAAGATCCACGCCGAGTTCGACAGCACGATCCCGGTGCGAAAGCTCAGCTTAAGGCGCTACGCCGACTACCTGCAGTGGCTCGTCGACGGCGAGTGGTTGCTGCCGTTGTCGCCCGACGCGATGGCGGCGGTCGCAGAGTACGGCGCCCGGTGCGCGGGGCGCCGGGACCGCCTGATCACGCGCTACAGCGAGATCGGCGACCTCGCGCGTGAGGCCGCGTTCCAGGCGGGGCAAGCGCGCGCGAAGATGGTGACGCGGCGTCACGTGGACCAAGCGCTGGCGATGCAGCGTCAGCGCCATGACCTAGCGCAAGAACTCACCGAGCGCGGCTACGCTGCCGGATACATGGAGCTGACGACGACCGGCAGCGCCGTCGGCCAGATCAACGCGTTGACGGTGTTGGACACCGGCACGATCGAGTTCGGTCGGCCCTGCCGGATCACGTGCAACTCTGGCGTCGCGACGGCGCAGCGATCAGGCCTCGTCAACATCGAGGGGCTCGCGCAGCTCTCGGGTCCCATTCACGACAAGGGCGTGATGATCCTGGAGGGCTTCCTGCTGCAGGAGTTCGGCGACGACGGCCCGCTCTGCATGCAGGCGACGATTTGCTTCGAGCAGCTCTACAACGGCGTGGAGGGCGACAGCGCGTCCCTCGCGCAGCTGCTCGCGCTGCTGAGCTCGCTCGCCAACGTGCCGCTCCTGCAAGACCTCGCGATCACCGGCAGCGTGAACCAAAAGGGCGAGGTGCAGGCCGTCTCCGGCGTCAACGACAAGATCGAGGGGTTCTTCCGGCTCTGTCGGGCGCGCAAGCTCAACCATCGCCAGGGCGTGGTGCTGCCGGTCGCCAACGTCGGCGACCTGATGCTCGACGTGGACGTCGTTCAGGCGGTCGAGACCGACGCGTTCACCGTGCAAGCCGTGAACAGCGTGCAGGAGGCCATTGAGCTGTTCACGCAGCGGCCTGCGAGCGAGGTCTTGGACCTGGCGCGCGAGACCCTGCGTCGGTTCCGCACGCTGTCTGCGCTCCGTTAGTCGTCGACCGCTGCGCGCCGGTGCAGGCGCGCGGCGCGTGCGCCTTAAGCCCCCGCGGCGTCTGAGCGCGTCTTGGCGGGCGCCGCGGTCGCGGCCGGCGTCGGCGCGTTGGCCTTTGGCGCCGCTGGCTCGATCACGACATCGGCCGTCGGGAACGTGTCCCGGACCTCGTGGACGAACTTGGCGCCGAGCTCCTTGAGGCTGGTGCGCGTACCGCTGGTCAGCCCAGCCAGCTCGCGCAGCGGCGTCGCGACGCTCTCTAGGTAGGTGTGCTCGGCCTCATATTGGTCGTGCTTCTGCTGCAGCTTGGGGAGGTAGGCGGTCAACTGTTCCCGCAGCTTCTCGGCTGCGGCCGCGACGAACCGCTCGCCGAAGTGGCGGCTGAGGCCCTCGGTGGTCTGTGGCAACAGCTCGCCGCGGAACTGCGCGAGGCACTGGTGCAGATGCAGGCGCCCGGGTTCGCCGAGGTACTTAGCCTTGTCTTTGCCCGGCAGCTTCACGTCGGGCTTGCTCGGCTCGCCAAACAGCCTGAGGCGGACCTTGTTGAGCGTGCGGAACGCCAAGCGATCGACGAGGCTCTTGCGGACCGGGATGCTCCGGACGTCGACCGGGACGCTGGCATCTTGTGACCACTGGACGCGTCCGATCGAGGCGAGGGTGTTCGTGCGCAGGCTGCGCAGGTCGACGCCGGCGCGCCGCACGAGGTCGCTGACGCCGTCTGGCAGGTTCAGGCCGGCGTCGGCTTGCGCGCTAGCTTGTTCGAACGCCTTCGTGCCTGCCTCGAGGACCGCGTCCCTGTAGTCGCGAACGAGCGGGCTCCACTGGCCGCAGACCAGCCACTCCAGGCTCTGGCTGGAGAGGAACCACGTGTCGATCGAGGCGCCTAGCGTCCGCAGCAGCTTGGCGCCGCGGTCGCGGGCAGCCCGCTCGACCTCTGCGTCGATGTCCCGCTGGCTGCGATCGAACGTAGCCGCCCAATCAATCTCCAGGGCTTGCTCGACGCGCTGCTGCTCGATCCGCAACCACGCGCACTCTGCCGCGAGCTCGGAGAGCCGGAGCTCAAGCTCGCGCGCGTCCTCATCCTCGAAGTGGGCTTGCATCTCCCCGAGCAGGCCGTCGGCGCGCTGCAGCGAGTCGCGCAGGAACGCCGCGAGGTACTCGTTGCTCGCGAGGTAGGTGGTGAGGTCCTTTTCGAGTGCGTCGAACCCAGTCGGCGTCGCGCCAGCACGCGCCTTGGCGCCGCTCGCCTTCGAGAGCCGGTCGCTCGCCGCGTGCAGTAGGTCGACGGGATACATGCGGACGCGCCCCTCCTTAGCTGCCTTCTTCAGCGGCGCTGACATCGCGAGCTGTTCGAACGCCTTGAGGATCTCGCCAGGGCGAGACTGCTCGAGACTCGGGACGAGGCGCCCGTCGGGGCTGACGTCACGCTTTTGTGAGTCGACGTTGACGACCAGGAAGATGCGGCTGAATAGGTCGAGCAGCTGCTGGAATTCGGCGAAGACTTGCTCGAGGAAGAGGGTGTCGGACTTGACGACGAACACGGCGCAAGCGGCCGCGTCGCGGAAGTCTCGCGTCATGCGGTCGTAGCCGAAGCGCATCCGCGTGTAGAGACCAGGCGTGTCTACCAGGACGGCGCCGGACTTGCCGAGTTCGCTGTCTGGCACGTGGACGTCGACGCGTCGGATGGCGCCTTGGAAGTGCTCCTGGGGGTCGAAGGTCAGGCCGTCATCTTCTGCGCGCCGGATGGCTGCTGCGAGCTCGGTGTGCGCGTGGGAGATGTAGTCGTGGAGCTTGTTGGCGTCGGTGTAGCTGCGCGTGGTCCCGTCGTAGTTGGTCAGGACATATTCGCGCTGCTTGCCTGCGCGCACGAACACGAGGCACGGGTAGGCGGGCAGGCTCGATACTTCGCTGACGTACGACGCCGCGATGGCGTTCATCAGCGTGGACTTACCGCTCTTTAGGGGGCCGAAGATGAGCACGTAGGCCTGCTGCTCGGCGACCTTGTCGCAGAGCGCGCGCAGCTGGTGCTGCAGCTCAAGCAGCGGCACGTGGAGCGACTTGCTCGGGGTTTGGTCCGAGGCCTTCTCCAAGGCTTCGAGCGCGACGTCGAGGTCTTGCAGCACCGGACGGAGCGTGCCGTCGAACTGCTCGCAATAGGTGCCCAGCTGGGTTCGCATCTGTGGTGTCCGTCGGAGTGGGGCCCTTGTTCGGGCGTGCGGTCGCGGCGACCGAGGAGGGCGCGCCGGGCCCCCGATTGGACCGTTGGACCGCGGCAAAGGGGAGGCCCTGGTCGCACTTCTTTTCTGCACACTGCGTGCACAACCTGCATGCTTTTCCACATGTTTCGCGCGTTTGTTGCGGTGCGCCGATGGCCGCGAGGAATCGTCACGGCGTGTCGCTATATTGGCGCAAACGAGGGACGCTCGATGACAGGAATAGACACGACGACGCGCGAGACAGAGGTTCAAGAGCTTGACCAGGTCGTCATCCGCTTCGCGGGTGACTCCGGGGACGGCATGCAACTGACCGGGGATCAGTTCACGCGAACGACGGCGCTGATGGGCAACGACATCGCGACGTTCCCAGATTTCCCCGCTGAGATCCGCGCGCCGGCCGGGACGCTCCCTGGCGTCAGCGCGTTCCAGCTGCGCTTCTCGAGCTTCGACATCCACACGCCGGGGGACGCGCCCGACGTCTTGGTCGCGATGAACCCAGCGGCGCTGAAGGTGCACCTCCCGCACCTGAAGAAGGACGGGATCCTGCTGCTGAACACGGCGAGCTTCAAGGCGTTGGACTTGAAGAAGGCCAAATACGAGGAGGATCCGCGCGGCGACGGCTCCCTCGACGGCTACCGCGTCATTGAGGTCGACCTCACAGAGCGCACCAAGGAGGCGCTGGCCAACTCGCCGCTCGACAACCGCGGCAAAGACCGGTGCAAGAACATGTACGCGCTGGGGATCCTCTACTGGCTCTTCCACCGCGAGCTGGAGCCGACGGAGAAGGCGATCGCGCAGAAGTTTAAGAAGAAGCCCGACGTCGTCGAGGCGAACCTGATCGCGATGAAGGCGGGCCACGCCTACGCGGAGACGACGGAGATCTTTCAGACGGCGTACAAGGTGGCGCCCGCCAAGCTGCCTGCCGGGACCTACCGAAACATCATGGGCAACCAGGCGCTGTGCCTGGGGCTGGTCGCGGCGAGCAAGCAGTGCGGCGTGCCGCTCTTCCTCGGCAGCTATCCGATCACGCCCGCGAGCGACGTGCTGCACCAGCTCTCAGGCTACAAGCACCACGGCGTCGTCACCTTCCAGGCCGAGGACGAGATCGCGGCCGTCTGCGCGGCGATCGGCGCCAGCTACGCCGGCCAGCTCGGGATCACCTCGACCTCAGGGCCCGGCGTCGCGCTCAAGGCCGAGGCGATGGGGCTCGCCATCATGGCCGAGCTTCCGCTGGTGGTGCTCAATATCCAGCGCGCTGGTCCGAGCACGGGTATGCCGACCAAGACGCAGCAGGCTGACTTGCTGCAGGCCATGTACGGCCGCAACGGCGAGTCGCCGATGGTGGTGATCGCGTGTTCGACGCCCGCAGACGCGTTCGAGGTCGGCTACGAGGCGATCCGCATCGCAACGCAGCACATGGTCCCGGTCATGGTCTTGAGCGACGGTTACATCGCGAACGGCAGCGAGCCGTGGAAGCTGCCGAAGGTCGAGGAGCTGCCTGCGATCAACGTCAGCTACGCGCCCGCGGGCGAGGACGGCGTCAAGTTCGAGCCGTACAAGCGGCAACCGGACACGCTGGCGCGGCCTTGGGCGAAGCCTGGGACGCCGGGGCTGGTGCACCGAATCGGCGGGCTCGAGAAGCAGGACGTCACAGGCAACATCAGCTACGACCCTCAGAACCACCAACACATGGTCGACACGCGCGCCCAGAAGGTGGCCAACGTCGCCAACGACCTGCCGCCGCTGGAGCCGCTCGGCGACGCGTCCGGCGACGTGTTGGTGCTGGGATGGGGCAGCCCTCGCGGCGCGATCACGGCAGCCGTGACGCGGCTCAGGGAGCAGGGTCACAAGGTCAGCGCCGCGTTCCTGCGGCACCTAAACCCGTTGCCGAACGACCTCGAGGGCCTGATGCGGAGCTTTAAGAAGGTCGTCTTGCCTGAGCTGAACAAGGGGCAGCTGGCGATGATGCTGCGGTCGAAATACCTCGTCGACGTGCAGAGCTACAGCCAGGTGAACGGCCAGCCGTTCCAGAGCCAAGATATCGAGGACTACCTCGCCAACGTGCTGAAGGAGATGGGTTGATGACGAGCGTCGACGAACCAAAGCTCACTAAGAAGGACTTTAAGAGCGACCAAGACGTGCGGTGGTGCCCGGGCTGCGGGGACTACTCGATCCTGAACTCCGTTCAGGCTGCGTTCGCAGACCTCGGCAAGAAGCTGCACGAGACCGTGATCATCTCTGGGATCGGGTGCAGCTCTAGGTTTCCCTACTACATGGAGACTTATGGCTTCCACACGATCCACGGCCGCGCGCCAGCGCTCGCCACGGGCGTGAAGTTGAGCAACCCGGACCTAGACGTCTGGGTGATCACCGGCGACGGCGACGCGATGTCGATCGGCGGCAACCACTTCATCCACATGATGCGGCGCAACGTCGGCCTCAAGGTGCTGATGTTCAACAACCGCATCTATGGGTTGACCAAGGGGCAATATTCGCCGACGAGCCCGCAAGGCAAGGTCACCAAGAGCACACCGATGGGGTCGGTTGATCACCCCTTCTCGCCGATCGCGCTCGCGCTCGGCGCCGGCGGCACCTTCGTCGCGCGCAGCGTCGACATCCTCGCGCCGCATCTGCAGGCGACGATCAAGCGCGCCGACGAGCACGGCGGCACCGCAGTCGTCGAGGTCTATCAGAACTGCAACATCTTCAACGACGGGGCCTACAAGCACTTCACTGACAAGGCGGTCCGAAGTGAGCGCATGGTCGAGCTCCGCCACGGCGAGCCGCTGCTGTTCGGCGAGGGGCGAGACAAGGGGATTGCGTTCGACGCGAACTTCCAGCCTTACATTGTGGAGGGGGACGAGCTCGGTGAGGCATTCGTCTGGGACGAGGCCGCGGAGTCGCCGGCGCCCGCGATGGCGCTCGCGACGATGGACGAAGCCAAGTTCCCGGTGCCGATCGGCGTCTTCCGTCGGCAGGAGAAGGCCAACTACGAGCAGGCGGTGAACCTGCAGGTCGAGCACGCCAAGAGCACGACGCAGCAATCGCTCGAAGAGCTGCTGTATGCGGGCGAGCTCTGGGACGTCGGCTGACCGGACCGGGGCGCTCCCCAGTCGCTGATCGAGCCGCGTAGAACGCGGCGCCCTGAGCTTTTGCTGGCCCGCTGCATCTGCAGGTTGGAATATCACGATGTTGTGATATCCTGATGACGTCGATGGCCACGACCCTGGACAGCCTCCACAGCACGCTGAAGCTCCTCTCGGAGCCGCTACGTTTACGCTTGTGCGCATTGCTGGGTCGGTCGGAGCTGGCTGTGCAGGAGATCGTCTCGATCACGGGCCTGCAGCAGAGCCGCGTCAGCAATCACCTGTCCTTGCTCAAGCGCGCTGGCGTGGTCCGCGACCGCCGCGAGGGCAGCTGGAGCTTCCACTCGCTCGTGGAGCCCTCGGACGACGGCCCGCTGTCGCCCTCGCTCTTCACCGCGACCGTGGAGCCGTATCTCGATTCGGATGAGGGGGCGCGGGACCTCGCTGCCCTTCAGGTCGTCCTCGATCGGCGGCGCGCCAAGAGCCGCGAGGCGCACGACCGCTTGGCGGGACAATGGCAAGAGCTGGGCGAGGAGTTTGCGATCGGCACCCTCCGCAGCGAGCTGCTGGCGCAAGCGTGGCCGTGCGGGCCGCGGGTCTTGGACCTCGGCTGTGGCGCAGGGTTCCTGTCGAGCATGCTCGCGTTGCGCAGCGACGAGGTGATCGGGGTCGACCACAGCGAGCGCATGCTGCAGGAAGCGCGCGCCAACGCGGTCGGCGCGGAGTTCCGCCAGGGCGAGCTCGACGCGTTGCCGCTAGGCGACGGAGAGGTGCACGCTGCGTTCGCCAACCTCGTATGGCACCACGTCCCGGACCATGACGCGGCTGCGCGCGAGGTCTTCCGCGTGGTCGCGCCCAGCGGCGTCGTGGTCGTCTCCGACCTCGCGCCGCACGAGTCCGAGTGGATGCGTGAGCGTATGGGCGACCTGCGCTTGGGCGTCAAGGCCGAAGAGGTCGCCGGCTCGCTCGCGCGGGCTGGCTTCCGCGACCTACAGACCGCGGCGCTCGCGGACCGTTACTGCGTGCAGTCGCCGTCAGGCGAACGCGCCGAGTTCCCTATGTTCGTCGTGCGCGGGCGCAGGCCCGATGCGACGGACGCATGACCTTTCCCCACTGACTGCAAACCCTAGAGAGCAAGCATGACTGCTACCAACACGCCGAAGACGAAGAAGCCGAACAAGGCCGCCCCGAAGAAGGGCGGCGCCAAGATCCTGAGCGCAGACGATTACAAGGTC
>JAYYEE010000061.1:0-3335 GCA_036160175.1 Planctomycetota bacterium | reverse complement strand
GAGCTGTGCGGCGGCGGCGTCGACGACGGCCGCGGTGTGGCGCACGGCGGCGCGCTTCGTCTTGCGAGCGCGCACTGCGAGCAACGCGGCGTCGACGCCGCGCAGCGCGGTCGCCACCTCGGGTCGCCGTTCAATGCTCGGGAATTCGATCACGACGAAGTCGTACTTGGCCCGCAGCCGCTCCACGAGCCCGAGCAGCTGCTCGCCCGCGAGCGAGACCGGGCGGTCGCCTTCTTCTCCGTGGCCACCGACCGGCAAGTAATCGAGGCCTTCGATCTGCGTAACGAGGACGGCGTCGTCAAGCTCAGTTCGACCGGCGACGACGTCGCGCCAGCCGGCCGACGCGGTCACGGCGAGGCGCTGCGCCAGCCAGCCGTCGTCATCGGTGCAGGAGACGTAGACGACGCTCTTTCCTCCCAAGACGCTCAGCCCGCAGGCCAAGTAACCAGCCGCGCGACTGCCGTCCGCCGCGAGGTCACATGGGACCGCCGCGAGCGTGATGCCGACCTCGGCCTTCGGGTCGTAGTGGACGGCTGCGAAGGTCGTCGCGATCGCGTCACCCGACGGCGTCAGCTTCGGCGGCAGGCGGTCGCGACCCCAAGCCGCATGGCGCCAACGCCGCGCGCCGTTGTCTTCGATGACGCGGTCTGGATCGGCTCCGATCCAGTGCAGGTCGCCCCTGTCACGCACCCTGCTACTCCTGAGGCCGAGCAGGAGCGCCATCACCAGACCGACCATGCCGCCAGCGATCGCGCTCGCGAGGAACACGCTCGCGCGACGCGGCCCGACAGGCTCAGGCTCGTATGTCGCCGGGTGCATGATCTGCAGGTTGCTCATCTTCAGCTGCTCGAGCCGCCGCAGCGCCTGCATGCTGGTGAGCGTCTTCGAGAGGCGGTCGGCGTTCGCGCGCACCTTGGTCGTCTCTAGCTCAAGGACGCGCTTGCGCGGGTACATCTCCGCCAGTTCTGACAGCCGCTTCTCGGTCGCCGCCTTGATCTTCGAGAGCTGGTCGCGCTCTCGCGCGAGGCCCTTGATGTTCACCTCGCGCTCTTGCAGCCCGCTCATGATCGAGGCGTAGGCGGGGTTCTCTTCCATCGCCCCGGGCAGCTTGATCTGCGTCTTCGCGCTCGCGAGCCGCCGCTGAACGTCGTCCTCAAGCTCTTCCAGCGACTTGAGCCGAGTCCGGTACTCCTTGTCCTCCAGTCGAATCCGCTGGGACTCGAGGTCGACCTTGCGGAGGCGCACGGCCTCAGCGGTGCTCGTCAAGGCCGCGATGTCAGGGTTAACCACGTAGGTCGCTGAGCCCTCGACTTCCCGCGTGGGCGACACGTTCGCCTTGATCGACCGCAAGTGATCGATCTCTGCCTGGGTCCGCAGCTCGCTCGTCTCCAGGTTGTCGAGCGCCTGCATGACCTCGTTCAGGTAGGTGACGAGGCCAGCCTGCTGGGCGTCGAAGTTATAGACGTTGCGCTCGCTCAAGAACTCGCTGAGCGCCAGCTCAGCGTTGCGAGCGCTGGCCTCGGCCTTCTCTAGCTCCTTCTCGATGACGTCGACCGCGCCCATCGAGTCCATGGTCTTGACGTGCACCTCGACAGCGGACTCAAGCAGCGAGTCCACGATCTTCTGCGCCTTCTCGGGCGTGTCTGACGCGTAGGTCACCGTGATGACGTTCGCGCCGATCGCGGGTTGGATGTCCGCCAGCGTCTTCAGGATGGTGCTGGCCACCTCGAGCCGCCGCGCGTCTGAAGGGTCCTCCTGCGAGGGCGCCTCGCTCTCGATCCAGTCCTTAGCCATGAGCGCGTAGCTGCGCAGCACGCCCCTCCAGCTGTCGTCGTCCTGCGGCGGCGCGGCCGGCGACAAGACGGTGTCCAGGCCCGCGAGCAACGCCGCCTTCTCAAAGACCTCGGGGGTCGCGAGGATCTGCAGCTCATTGAGCACGGTCTCGCGCGTCGATACGCGGCTCTGCACCGTGTCCGCGATCGCCGACTCCGGCGTCAACACCTCCCGCACGCCAGGTCGGATGTAGAGCTTGCCGCTCGACTCGTACTGGTCAGGTCGGAGCACGACGACGTAGGCGCCGATGGTCGCTCCGAGCGCGGACATGATGAGCACGAGCAGCAGGTAGCGACGCGCGCTCGCGAGCGCGAACCTCACGAGGCGTTCCGCGACGCTGCGCGCCGCCGGATCGTTGGGGGCGGCGTCGGTCACAGCGTCGTGGATGAGATCGGGAGCGTCGGCAGCGGGATCATCTGTCGGATCCACTGGTCGACGAAGATGTCGACGTCGTCGATGGCTGTGTTCGGGATGAAGACCACGTCGCGCGCTTGCAAGAAGATCGCTGGGTGCTGCCCCCACTCATAGATGTGCGCGTCGAGCCGCCACGACCTCATCTCGTTGGTGCCGCGCACGCGGCGGATGAGGATGGTGTTCCGGAGGTTCGCGGTCGTCTTGAGGTGTCCGCCGGCGGCGCTGATCGCCTCGACCAGCGTCAGGGGTCGTCCAGTGAGCTCCACTGCGCCGGGCGTGTGGACCTCTCCCACCACGAACACGCTGTTGCTGACGTCCCCGCTTGCCCCGCTGCTTTTCGATCCAAGGCTCGCGGTCAGCACGACGCCTTCGCCCTGCGGTACGCGCTCGTAGCGCTGTCGGAGCCGGTCGTTGAGCGACGCAATGGTGAGGCCTCGCACCTTCACCTCTCCCACGAGATAGAAGCTGGCGTAGCCGTCTTCCATCACCCGCGCGGCGTGGTCCCAGTCGGTGCGCAGCGGGAACGCGACGTTGACCGTGTCGCCCACCTCGACCGACGTCCTGACGTCGCTGCGCGTCGCGTTGATCTCGTCGGCGAGGGACGAGATCGAGGCGCCCGTCGCCGAGCAGCCGGCCAGCAGCGCGAGGCCGATCAGGCCGCACGCGGCGCGCCGAGTTAGGTGCAGGAGAGGCATCGTCTTGTCGTCTTAGCGGGCGCGGACATCCTAACCGATGTTCGAGAGTCAGGTTCGAGGCCGCAGGAGCGACAGCACGCGGCGCAGCACCGACCGCCGCGCCGGGCGAAAGATTTGGTCGAGGCCGCCGCAGAGCTCCTCGTCCAGGCAAGCGTCGGCGGCACCGAGGTTTTGCCGCAGTTGCCGCTCGGTCCGAGCCCCAAATACGGCCGCGCACACGCCCGCGCGCTGAACCACCCATGCGATCGCCGCGACGGCGGGGTCAATGGACCGCGCATGGCAAAGCGCGACGTACGCGCGGACCGCCTCCTCGGCCGCGGGCTCGAGGTAGCGGTCGAGCCCGTCCGTCGTCGCGCCTCTACTCCCGGCGGGGCGGCCGCCGAGGTATTTGCC
>JAYYEE010000060.1:0-3134 GCA_036160175.1 Planctomycetota bacterium | reverse complement strand
GGCGCTTCTTCGGCTTCGGCAGCCGCACGCCTGAGTCAAACGAGACGAGCTACACCGAGGACCTCAGCCAGGTCGGCTTCGGCCTTCGGCTCCCGGTGCCAGACCAGAGAAGCGACTGGGTTATGCGCGTGGGCGTCGATGCGCGGCGTAACAGCCTCGCCTCGGGCCAAGTCTCGTCCGTAGCGAGCATGGACTCCCAATTTCCCGACGCATTCGAAGACGGCGACGGCGTAGATCAGCTCTGGCTGACAGGGCGGCTCGCATGGGACACCCGCGACAGCTTCGCCCAGCCCTACGGCGGCGAGCGCGTCGGCCTCGCCGTCGCGACGGCGTGGCAGCGCGGCGGCGAATGGGGCGCCAAGGTGACGCTGGACGCCCAGCAGATCATCGAGCTGCCGCCCCTGCTCCACGGCGGCACGGCCGGCCGCGAAGAAAACCCGCCCACCGACGTCTTGGCGCTTGGGTGCTTCGTTCAAGACACCTTCGGCGAGCTGCCCTTCTACAGCCTCCCGACGCTCGGCGGCGCCGACACCCTCCGCGGCTTCATCCAGAATCGCTTCACCGACCGCGCCGCCGCGCACGTGTCCGCAGAGTATCGCGTCAACATCATCGAGCGCGGCTACGCCTTCACCGACACCATCCGGATTGAGAGGATCGGCCTCGCGTTCTTCTACGACGGGGGCACCCTCGCCGCTGGCTGGGATCAGCTAGACGCCGGCCGCTACCTAGACAGCTACGGCGCGGGCCTCCGCTTCGCGTTCTCCCGCGAGGCCGTATTTCGCGTGGACGTCGGCTACGGCGACGAAGGCAGCAACTTCACGATCGCGTTCGGCAATGCGTTCTGAATAGCCATTTCGTCCACGACGACGGCACGGTCAGGCAGCGTGACAGGGGCGCAGTCATCGGCAACAATGGCAGGGTCCTCGCTCTAACCTGCCCATGGCTCTGACCCGCATTCCTCTCCGCCTGCTGGCGACGCTGACGCTCGCCCTGCCTTCGACTGCGCAGACGGCTGACGGCGCCGCCGTTCGCTACGGGCGTGACATCCGCCCGCTGTTATCAGACCGTTGTTTCCGCTGCCACGGCCCCGACAACGCAGAGCGGGCCGCGGACTTGAGGCTAGACGAGCGCCGCTTCGCGGTCATGGACCTTGGCGGCGGCGACGCAGCGATCGTGCCAGGCGAGCCGGCTAAGAGCCTGCTGATGGCGCGCATTCGCAGCCACGACGAAGACGAGCGCATGCCGCCGCCGGAGGCAAACAAACCGGCCCTGACCCCCGGAGAGGTCGCGTTGTTCGAGCAGTGGATCGCCGCGGGCGCTCCATACGAAGGCCATTGGGCGTTTGAACGACCCGTCGCCGCGGACGTACCGGCGGGCGGAACTGCGCACCCCGTCGACGCCTTCGTGCATCAGGCGCTCCAAGCAAACGACCACGCGCCCAGCGCGATGGCGGACCAGGAGACGCTCTGTCGCCGCCTGTTTCTGGTGTTGACCGGCCTGCCGCCGACCCCCGAGGAACTCGACCGCTACCTGGCCGACCAAGGTGACGACCGTTACGAGCGCCTCGTCGAGCTGTTGCTGACTGAAGAGCCATACGCGACCCGGCACGCCGAGCACCTCGCGTCGATGTGGCTCGACGCCGGCCGCTATGCAGACACTAGCGGCATCCACATGGACGCAGGACGACAGGCGTGGCTGTGGCGCGACTGGCTGATCACGGCCATCCGCGAAGACAAACCCTTCGACGAGTTCGTGGTCGAACAGCTCGCCGGCGACCTGATCCCCAACGCAACTCCGCAGCAGCGGGTCGCGACCGGCTTCCTACGCAACCACGTCACCACCGACGAAGGCGGCGCCATCAACGAAGAGTACCTGGTCGAATACGCCGCCGAACGCACCAGCACGGTCGGCAGCGTGCTGATGGGATTGACGGTCGGCTGCGCCCGCTGCCACGACCACAAGTTCGACCCGATCAGCCAAGAGGACTACTTCCGGCTGTTCTCGTTCTTCAACAACAACGAGGAGCCCGGCCTCTACAGCCAGTCCCGCACCAACGACAAGCGCGCGCTCGAGCCCAACCTCAAGGTGCCGACCGACGCGCAGCTGACCCGGCGCGCCGCCCGCGATCAGGAGATCGCCGCGGCCACCGCGCTGCGTGACCAGATCGACCCGGACGAAAAGCGTCACTACCAGGAGTTCTTGACGGGCGTACAGCGAGACCTCGGGCTCAGCTGGGGCCTCACCGAGGTCCGCGCGGCAACGTCGTCGGGCGGCGCGACCTTAACGCTCCAAGCGGACGGCTCGGTGCTCGGCAGCGGCGAGAACCCGAACCACGACACCCAGACCTACACCCTGCAAGCGCCCGCCGATGACCAGCGCTGGCTGTGCCTCGAGGCGCTGCCGGACGCGTCGCTGCCGCAGGGACGCACCTCCCGCGCGAGCCACGGCAACACCGTGCTGCAGCACCTGCAGCTTGAGGCCCGCGGCAAGGGCGGCACCTGGCAGCCGGTCCCGCTGATCTACGCGATGGCCGACGTCGAGCAGCAGAACGGCGACTTCTCGGTCGGCAACGCGCTGGTCGACGACGGCAAGGGCTGGGCGCCCGCAGGCCACCAACAGCGAGGGCCCCGCACGGCGTGGTTCCTCGCCGCCGAGCCCTTCGCCGGCGAGCTCCGCGTGACGCTAAAGTACAACAGCCGCTACACGCAGCACGTCTTCGGACGCGTGCGCTTCCAGACCAGCGCAGCGGCGGCAGGCAAACTTCCGGCAGCGCCGCTGTGGACCAGCGGCTACTACACCCGCGGCCCGTTCACCGACAAGGACACCAGGGAGCACTACGACCGCGCGTTCGGCCCGGAGCGAGCCGCGCAATTCGTGCGCGACCAGAAGTTCGACGGCCAGCCCTGGAGCTTCCGCGAGAACTTCGGACGCGACCGCACAAACTTGCTCACCAGCGGCGTCAACGTGGTCTACGTCGCGCAGCGCGTGTGGTCCCCAGACACCCGCGAGGTCGAGTGGAAGCTCGGCAGCGACGACGGCTTCCAGCTCTACCTGGACGGCGAGCTGGTCAAGGAGCGCCGGGTCGCACGCGGCGTGCGCCTAGATCAGGACCGCGCCAAGACGACGCTCAGCCC
>JAYYEE010000059.1:0-3128 GCA_036160175.1 Planctomycetota bacterium | reverse complement strand
GACCCCTTCGACGCACTCACCAGGCGCTGCTTCTTGGGCGGCGGGATCACCGGGCTCGGCGCGATCGCCGCGCGGCAGCTGCTCGGCGAGGGCCGCGCGCCGCGCGAGCCGGGCCGCTACGACGGCGTCGTCTCGCCGCGGCACCACGCGCCGCGCGTCAAGCGCGTCATCCACCTCTACATGGCGGGCGGCCCGTCGCACTTGGAGACGCTGGACCACAAACCGAAGCTGCGCGAGCTGCACGGCCAGCCGATGCCGGAGTCCTTTACGAAGGGCCAGCCGATCGCGCAGCTGCAGGGACAACGCCTCACGTGCCTCGGCCCGCAGCACCCGTTCGCGCGCTTCGGGCAAAGCGGCCAAGAGATCTGCGCGCGCTTTCCGCACATCGGCGCGGTCGCGGACGTGCTGGCCATCATCCGTTCGATGAAGACGGACCAGATCAACCACGACCCAGCGCACACGCTGTTCAACACGGGCAGCACCCAGCCGGGGCGGCCGTCGATGGGCTCGTGGGTGACCTACGGGCTCGGGAGCGAGTGCGACGACCTGCCGGGCTTCGTCGTGCTGACGTCCGTCGGCAAAGGCGGCCAGGCGCAGCCGATCGCGGCGCGTCAGTGGAGCGCGGGCAGCCTGCCGTCGCGCTTTCAGGGCGTCGAGTTCCGCAGCCAGGGCGACCCGGTGCTCTACGTGCAGAACCCTGCCGGCGTCAGCCGCGCCCAGCAGCGAGAAGCGGTCGACGCGATCGCGGCGCTCAACCGGCTGCGCGACCAGGACGCGCACGACCCCGAGATCGCGACGCGCATCGCGCAGTTCGAGATGGCGTTCCGCATGCAGGCCTCGGTGCCCGAGCTCGCCGACCTGGGCACAGAGCCGCAGGAGGTGATGGACCTCTACGGCGTCCAGGGGCAGGACGGCTCGTTCGCGTCCAACTGCCTGCTCGCGCGGCGGCTCGCCGAGCGCGGCGTGCGCTTCGTGCAGGTCTACCACCGCGCGTGGGACCACCACGGGGGCGTCAAGCGCGCGATCGATATCACCGCCGACGAGGTCGACAAGGCGACCGCGGCGCTGATCACCGACCTCAAGCGGCGCGGGATGCTCGACGACACGCTGGTGCTTTGGGGCGGCGAGTTCGGCCGCACGCCGATGGGGCAGGGCAACGGCCGCGACCACCACATCCGCGGGTTCTCCTACTTCATGGCCGGCGGCGGCGTGCGAGGCGGCGTCAGCCACGGCGCGACCGACGAGCTCGGCTATCACGCGGTCGAGGACGTGGTGCACGTCCGCGACCTGCACGCGACGATCCTGCACCTGCTCGGGATCGACCACGACCGGTTGAGTGTGCCGTTTCAGGGGCTCGACGTGAAGCTCACGGGCGTCGAGCCCGCCCGACCGATCCGCGACATCCTCGCGTGATCGCGGGCCTAGCGCGCGTCAGAAGCCGACGCGACCGAGCAGCCCGTTCGAGGTCATGAAGCCCATCGGCAGCGCCGACGAGGGGGCCGATGACTGCACGCTCAACTCGAACCCGTGCAGGTTCGGGGCGTTTGGGATGGGGAGCGTAAACGCGCTCGATGACACCGTCACAGGTGCGAGGGCCGCCGCAAGGTTGGCGTTCGAGTAAGCGAAGCAGCCGTCGCCGCCGAGCGGCGCGAGGCTGAAGCCCGCGGCCAGCTGCTGGTCCCCAAACCAGAACGCGCAGGCGGCTGTGTTCGGCTCCAGGTTGTCCGCAGTCAGCGTCCAGCTCCCGCCGATCTCAGGGCCGCCGATCGCGCTCAGCACCAGCCCGGTCGCCGGGTCCGAGATCCGGATCCAGTCGACGAGCGCGCCGCTGACAGCGCCCGGGTTGATGGCGAGCGCCGGCGTGATGGACGCAGGCAAGGTCAACACGGCGCTCGTGGTCTGAGGGTTCAAGGAGGGAGCTACAGGCAGGACTCCATAGAGCGGCAAGCCGCCGGCCTGCTCGAAGCGAATCTCCGACCCCGCGGCGCTGCTGCAGCTCATCTCGACGATGTAGTCGCCGCCTCCGGGCAGGGTGACCTGCGGGTAGACGCCGTAGCTGCCAGGCCCAGGGAGGGAGAGCGCGTTGCCGTTGCTGCTGACGGTCGCGCCGCCGCCGGCGAAGGCCGGGAGCTCGGCCTCGATCTGCAGCAGCTGCGTCGCGGGGCAACCTCGGCCGTAGGTAGAGGCGGACGCCGGCGCGCCGGTGCCGCCGAGGATCGTGTGGCCGTTGTCGTAGAGGCGTAGGTAGTCGACGCGGTACTCTGCCGGCAACGGCGCGGTGATGCCGGACGCGTTCAAGATGCCCGGATACCAGCCGCCCACGGCGAGGTTCAGCAGGACGAAGTGCGGGGCGTGGAACTCCTCGAGGTTGCTGGCAGCGGCGCCGCTGATGTCGAACGCCATGACCTGCTGATTGTCGATGAACGTCCTGATCAATGTGGGCGTCCACTCGAGCCGCCAGATGTGGAAGTCGGTGTTCAGGTCCTGCGCGACGGTTAGGTAGTTAGGGAAGTTGGCGTTGCCGTTCGCGTCCCAGAAGACGTTCGAGCCGACGAGCCGGTTCTGCGTGCCTGCTTGGATCCCAGCGGCCGCGCCCATCTCCATCACGTCGATCTCGCCGCACGCTGGCCAGGTGACGGTGGAGATGTTGTTCCCGAGCGTCCAGAACGCGGGCCAGAGACCGTCGCCGACGTCGGGCACTTGGATGCGCGCTTCGAGGGTCCCGTATTGGAACGTGAGCTTGTCCTGCGTCTTGATCCGCCCGGAGGTGAAGCCGCCGCTCGCCGTCGGCAGCGCGGTGATCACGAGGTGACCGTTCTCTACACGGACGTTCTGTGACTGGTCGGTGTAGACCTGCAGCTCTTGGTTGCCCCAGCCCGCCCCGGGTCCGTTCGATCCGTCGCCGAGGTCGTAGTTCCAAATGGTCGGATCTGGCGCCGAGCCGCTGTTGAACTCCTCACTCCAGACGAGGGGGCCTTGCGCGCACAGCGGCGCGGCGAGCAGGAGGCAGGAGGCTCTCATCGAGCCGTAGAGGGACAAGGTCATGTCGTCGCTGGAGCCGTGATCGACCCGCAAGTGTATTCCATGCTCGACGGGTTGCCAACTCGCGCGGCCACTACGTCTCTGAG
>JAYYEE010000058.1:0-2884 GCA_036160175.1 Planctomycetota bacterium | reverse complement strand
CCAAGGACCTCGGGCTCTTCATGCAGGAGCACCGCTGGGAGCTCGAGCCGAAGCGAGGCGGGGCAAAATGACGCTCGTCCGGACGTTCGACACCAACGCGCAGGAGAAGGGCCTCGGCGTGCGCGTCCGCGCGCTGCTCGGCTTCCCAAAGCTGATCTGGCAGAACCGGAACATGGTCGCGAACTTCTTCCAGCGCGACCTCATGGGCCGGTTCCACGGCTCGATCTTGGGCGCTTGGTGGATGCTCGTGCAGCCGCTCTTCATGTTCGCGGTCTACTACGTGATCTTCGGGCTGCTCTACAACCGCGGCGCCGGTGACCCCGTCGAGTTCGCGCTCTACATGTTCTCAGGCGTCGTCTGCTTCCACGCCCTCAATGAAGCGCTGTCCAGCTGCTGCGTCATCGTCGTCAGCAACGGCAACCTGGTGAAGAAGGTCGCGTTTCCGTCCGAGGTGCTGCCGATCCCGGCGGCCCTGGTGTCGCTGATCCTCTTCGGCGTCGGCGCCGTCGTCTGCGCCGTCATCGGCGCCGCGACCGGCAAGTTCGTCCCGGGCATCGAGCTGCTGTTCCTGCCGGTCGTGATCGCCCTACAGTTCATCCTGACCCTCGGGATCGGCCTGATGCTGGCGAACGCGAACGTGTTCATCCGCGACGTCCAACAGTTCTGGCGCATCTTCTCGATGGCGTGGTTCTTCCTGTCCCCAGTGTTCTGGGACCCGACGATGATGCGGTCGCTCATCGGCGACCCGACGCTGACGTCGCTGGCGTTCAACGCGAACCCGGCCTACTCGCTGCTGATGGCGCACCGGATCGCGCTGGGCGGCGAGATCCCCGCGATGGGCGTCACCGACTTCTGGGGACACGTCGGCGTGCTCTCCGCGTGGTCATTCGCGATGCTCATCCTCGGGCACGTGACGTTCACGGCCAACAAGCACAAGCACGCCGACATCGTCTGACGCGGCGCGACGTCAGTCACGCGCCCGCGCGGGCGAGACCTGCGAGCACGCGTTCCTTCAGCCAAGGGCGGCAAACGACGAGCTCGTCGTTGCGGGCGTTCGCTTGGTTGTAGCGGTGATCTTCGCCGTCGAAGCGGCAGACCTCGTAGCCGGCCGCGCGCGCGATCGCCTCGGGCGCGCAAGTGTCCCACTCTTTGAGGCCGATCTTGTGGACGTAGATGTCCGCCTTTCCGAAGAGCAGCATCGACACCTTGAAGCCGACGCTCCCGCAGGGGACAAGCTCCGCTTCGCCCATCCCCGCTGCGAACTCCTGCATCCACTCGGGCGTGTGACTGCGGCTCGCGACCAGTCGGAGCTTCTGCCCAGACGACGCGCCCCCGTCAGGGACGATCTCCGCTGGCCATTCGCCTTCGGCTCCGAGCACGGCCACCTCCGCGCCCACGCCCTCGCCTCGGATCGCGGTGAGCACCCGCCCGACCGACGGCAGCGCCACGACGCCGAGGACCGGCTGCTGGTCAACCGACAAGCCGACGTGAACCGCCCAGTCATGGCGGCCGGTCGAGTACTCTTTCGTCCCGTCGAGCGGGTCGACGATCCACGCGACCCGCTTCTTGGTCCGCTCTAGGTCGTCCTTGGTCTCCTCGGACAAGATCGCGTCGTCAGGATAGCGTCCGTAGATCGCCCCTTGGAGGTAGCCGTCCGCCGCTTGGTCGCCGACGTTGCCGAGGATCTTGGGGTCCTCCCATCGCCCGCTCTCACGCAAGGCGAGCAGCCGCGCGCCGGCGGCGCCGGCGATCGCGGTGGCGAAGTCCAAGCGCGAAGAGAGGTCGTCAGCAGCGAGCATAAAGGTTGTGGCTCCAAGGTTCCTGAGGGACGAGCCCACGATAGCAGCCGCGTAGGCGACCGCGAGGAGGTGGCAGAATCAGGCGCGCGCTGGCTGGGCGCGAAGGCCGCGTGCGCGCGCAGCCGTTGACGCAGGCGCGCCGACCGGCGCGTGCTCGCCGAGGGCTAACGCCTCGAGCGACGCGGCGGCGTCGTATGGGGCGACGCTGACCGAGGCCCCCGCGCGGCCAGCGGCGCACAGCGCGTTGCGCGCGGCCTGGCTGTCGACGAGGACGTGGTCCGCCTCTTCGACGACGTGCGGACCGATCGGCGCCGTCGCCGCCTCGACCTCGATGCTCGGCTTCATCACCCAGACACCACAGTCGGGGCGATCTGCGCGCAGCGGCCAGCCAGCAGACAGCCAGAGGTCGGCGCGGCCAGGGTTTCGCCGGATCCGAGAGACGAGCTCTGGGGCGCGCTGGCGGAGCCACTCGATCCCGCGATCAAACGCCCCAGTGGGCGCGATGTGAACGTCTACGTGACCGCGCTCGACCATCGCCCGCGCCGTCGTGATCGCTGCCTCCGCAGCGGCATCCGCCGCGAACACCGGCACCTCGAGGACCACCTTCGGCCGCGCGTCGCCGAGCTGGCGCAACGGCGGCGGCGAAGCGACCGGTCGACCCTTCAGCAGTTCGCCGACGACGTGAGAACGGGCGCCTGCCGTTGCCGCTTCGGACGCGCTCAGCGCAGCGCCCCACGCATCTCGGAGGCTGGCGGGGTCAGGCTCGAACCACGTCTCTGCCGCGCCTTCGCGCTGGGCATGGCGACCGAGCACATAGAGGGCGGAGGCGTCGCGCGGCAGCACGAGCGCCGTCGCGTCGAAGCAAGCGCAAACCACCGGCCGCGCCGAAGCGAGCGCTCGCACGAGCGTCGCGGACCCGTCGAGGCGGCGGTACGGCTGCACGATCGCGGCGGCGTCGCGAGCATGTCGCGGCGCGAAGCGCTCGTCGACGACGTCCACCTGCGCGGCGACCGGCCCGATCTCTCGGAGCATCACATCAATCGAAGGCCTAGTTGATGCGCTCGCGACGAGCCTTAGCCGCAGCC
>JAYYEE010000057.1:0-16406 GCA_036160175.1 Planctomycetota bacterium | reverse complement strand
CGGCGCAGGCGCGGGGAACGCATCAGCGACCTGAGCTGGCTCCGGTTGCAGCCGTGGCGCCGCGCGCTCGCCGAGGCGTTCGAACGGTTCGAGTGGCGACCTGGCACGACCGTATCGGCGACGATCACTCACGGCCGCGAGGCCCGCACGTCTTCGCTCCTCCTCGCGCATTGGCTCCGCGAGCGCCTCGCAGCCGCCGTGACGCTCGAGAGCGACCACGACGACGCGATGCTCGGCCCCACACGCGTCGCCATGGAGGTCGGGGACGTCCAGGTGCAGCTCGATCACCGCGAAGGCATGCTGGTCGCGCACGTCTCGACGCCGAGCGCCTGCATGTTGCCGTTCACGAACAGCACCGCGCGCGGCAGCGACGCTGAGCTGCTCGTGCGCGCCATGGACGCCCAGTAGCGAGCGACGACCAGCCTAGTGGCCGCGGTCGCTGCCGGGCTCGCCTTCCTCTGCCGGCTGGCCATGAACCGCAGCGCCGCCGCCAGCTTCGTCGGGCCTCTGCTGCGGGTGCCAACCCATGATCATCAGCATGGCGAAGAAGCCGAGCACGTAGCCGACGGCGACGTGCCAACCGTGGATCAGCCAGTTCTTGACCGACTTGGCCTCAGGGAACAGCCCGGCCAGCGCGACCCCGGCAGACGACCCGAACCAGAGCATCGAGCCGCCGTATCCGACGGTGTAGGCGAGCAAGCCCCAGTCGTAGCCGTCTTGGTCGATCGCCAGCTTGGTGAGCGGGATGTTGTCGAAGAACGCCGAGACAAAGCCCAAACCGACCGCGGTCCACTCCGACGGAGACGGCAACTCCTCGACCGGCATCATCGATGCAGCGGCGACGAGGCACACCAAGAAGACCATTCCGTGCGCGGCGTGTCGCAGCTCCTTCCAGTTGGCCTTGCTGATCAGCTGCCCCAGCGCGATCGCGATCCAGACACCAGCAGCGGGGAAGCTGAACGCGATGTTGGTCGAGATCGTGCCGACGATGATCATCGCGACGATCAGGAGCTTGAGCTTGTCGACCGGCGGCGACGCCTCCTCGGGTTTGATCAGCGGCTGCAGCGAGTTCTGCTGAGCGCTCGCGAAGAAGCCGAAGAACGCGATCGCGACGACCGCGCCGATCGCCGCCTCGACCACCCACAGCGGTGACGCGCCAGCGATCCAAATCATGGTCGTCGTCGTATCCCCGATGACGGAGCCCGCCCCGCCGGCGTTTGACGCAGCGACCATGGCGGCGAGGTACCCGATGTGGACGCGCCGCTTGAAGAGCGTGATCGCGGCGGCGCCGCCGATGAGCGCCGCCGCGATGTTGTCGAGCAGCGCCGACAGCACCGCGATCAGCAGCAGCAAGAGGAACGGGCCGAACTTGCCCGCGGGCAGCTTCTCGGCCAGCTTCTCAGGCATGTGGCTGCGCTCGAAGTAGTCTGCGAGGATCGCGAAGCCGAGCAGCAACCCGGAGAGGTTGACGAGCTCTTTCCACTCGCCGCCGAAGTGACCGAGCACAGTGCCGTCCGGGTTGTGGTGAGACGGCGGGAAACCCACGGCGAAGCGGATGATCAGCGCGCCGATCAGCCCGGTCGCCGCGATCTGCACGGCATATTTGTGGAAGCGCGCGATCCCCAGAAGGGTGGTCGCGAACAAACCAAAGAGGAGGTAGTTGGTCACTGACTGCGCGAGAAGGGTGCCCCGGGACGAGCATCATCGTGCCCCAACGCGGCACCTTCGCCAAATCGAACCCGCAACAAACTCGCGGCGACGCGGCGCGCTCAACGGCCGGCGACGTCGACCCATACGAGGCGGTGATCGGACGCCTCGACGAGCGGCAAGGTCTGCTCGTACGAGCGCGGCCAAACCACCGCAGCGCCGCCGACGACGAGGTCACGCGAGGGCAGCGCGTAGTCGACGCGGAGGTTCCCGGGCCCCTTGCCCGGCTCGTCGCCAAAGTCGCCGGTGTCCATCGCAGGGTCCCCTTGGTGTCGCATGTTGACCCCGAACTGCTTGAGCTTCTGCTCGGCGCCGCCAGGGCCTCTTGGCTCCGGGTCGTGGACGCGCGGGTGCGAGAGCAAGCCGCGCAGCGCCTCACGGCGAGACTCGCCATCGACGGGGTCGCAGTTGAGGTCTCCCAGCAATACGAACGACGCGCCCTCCGCTAGCCCGCCGGCGACGCCTTGGTCGTCGTTGATCCAGCCGGCGTTATCCGGGGTCAGGTAGTCCACCCAGAAGCGGATCTCGTCGTGGTTGCGGCAGCCGTTGCGGTCCTCCTCGCCGTCAAACGAAGGCGGCGTCGGGTGGCTGCAGAGCGCGTGTACGACGAACCCATCCTCGCGCATCCCGACCCCGATCGGGACGTCCCAGTGGCTCTTCGACGACAGACGGAGGTGTCGCCAGACGTCGTCAGGGTAGTAGCCGCGCGGGCGCAGCGCGCCGGGCATCGCGCTCCACTTGAGCGTCTGGAACGTCCGGGCTTGGTCTTCGAGGATCGGGTAGCGGGACAGCAACGCCATGCCGTACTGGCCGGGGAAGCGGCCGTAGCCATACGCGTCCTGGGGGCCGGCGACCGCGCCGTCGCCGTCTAGGTCCTTGCCCGACGAGACCCCCGTGTTGACCGGGGCCGTAAACCGGTAGGTGAAGTCGATCGGGTCTTGGCCGCCTTGCGACACCGCGAGGTACTCCTCCGCGAACACCTTCGCGGCCTCGCCGGCCTCGTCCCAGTCGAGCTCGTTAAGGAGGACCACGTCGACGTTGGCCCGCTGGATGACCTCGGCTAGCTTCTTCGCCGACGCGCTGCCGCCGCCGCGAAGCTCGGCGAGCAGCCCGCCCGCCGCGCCCCGGTTGAGCGCCAGGTTGTAGCTGGCGAAGCGCACGCTCGGCCCGCCCCCGCGCTCGCCCCGCGTCGCGAGGTGGTAGACCAGCGGCACCGACAGGGCCATGCAGAGCAGCGCCATCCAGTTGTAGTTCAGCTTCATGATTCTCTGGTCGACGGAGCAGCGTCGGACGACCCGACGATCCCCTGCTTGGCGGCCCGACGCAACCGTAGAGCGGTTCCGCGACGCCGCCCCTTGTGCCGTCCGGGCTGGGCGGAGAAAGTGCTCGCCGAATGAACACTTCCTTCCTGAAGAAGCTCGGCGTCAACAAGATCCACAGCGGCGCGTTCGACGGCACCTGGCGAAAGACCAAGGGCCAGCTGCACTCCGTCATCTCGCCGGTCAACGGCAAGGAGGTCGGCAAGGTGCGGATGGCGACGCCCGCCGACTACGCGGCCATCAGCAAGAAGGCGCACGCGACCTACCTCAAGTGGCGCGAGCTGCCCGCGCCGCAGCGCGGCGAGTATGTCCGTCAGATCGGCAACGCCTTCCGCGAAAACAAGGAGCTGCTCGGCAAGCTCGTGACCCTCGAGGCCGGCAAGATCGTGCAGGAGGGCCTCGGCGAGGCGCAGGAGTGCATCGACATCGCCGACTTCGCCGTCGGCCTGTCGCGCCAGCTCTACGGCCTGACCATCCAGAGCGAGCGCGACCAGCACCACATGCGTGAGATGTGGCAGCCGCTCGGCAACGTCGGGATCATCACCGCGTTCAACTTTCCGATCGCGGTTTGGGCTTGGAACTCCATGCTGGCGCTGGTCTGCGGCGACAGCTGCATCTGGAAGCCCTCGCTCAAGACGCCGTTGACGGCGATCGCGATGACCAACATCGCGGCGAAGGTGCTCGGCAAGGAGTGGGCGCCGCTGGTCAGCTGCGTGATCGGCCCCGACGACACCGTCGGCTCCGCGCTGCTGGACGACCCGAACGTGCCGTTGGTCTCGGCGACGGGCAGCACCCGCATGGGCCGGATCGTCGGGCCCCGCGTGGCGCAGCGCTTCGGCCGCTCGCTGCTTGAGCTCGGCGGCAACAACGCGATCATCGTGATGGACGACTGCGACCTCGACCTCGCGGTCCGCGCGATCGTCTTCGGCGCGGTCGGCACCGCCGGCCAGCGCTGCACCACGACGCGCCGCGTGCTCGTGCACAAGAAGGTCATCGACAAGCTGCAGGCGCGCCTCGTCAAGGCCTACAAGACCTGCAAGATCGGCAACCCGTTCGATGCCAAGACGCTCGTCGGCCCGCTCGTCGACGACGGCTCGGCTGAGGCCTTCCGCGAAGCGGTGGCCGCTGCGAAGGCGCAAGGCGGCGAGGTCGTCCAGGGCGGCAAGCGCGCCCGCGTCGCGCCGGCCATCTCTGGCGGCGCCTACGTCCAGCCGACCATCGTGCGCTGCCCGAAGACCCTGCCGATCTGCAAGGAGGAGACGTTCGCGCCGATCCTCTACCTGATCCCGATCCGGTCGCTCGACGAGGCGATCAAGCTGAACAACGACGTCCCGCAGGGCCTCAGCAGCGCGATCTTCACCAACGACATCCGCGCCGCCGAGCGCTTCACCTCGTCCGTCGGCAGCGACTGCGGCATCGCCAACGTGAACATAGGCACGTCGGGCGCGGAGATCGGCGGCGCCTTCGGCGGCGAGAAAGAGACCGGCGGCGGCCGCGAGTCGGGCTCGGACAGCTGGAAGGCCTACATGCGTCGCCAGACCCAGACCATCAACTGGGGCACCAGCCTGCCGCTCGCGCAGGGCATCACGTTCGGCTAGGAGATCGCGCTGCGGCCTCGGCGCCGCCGCCGCTCCGTCGAACGGAGCGGCGCGCGCCCCGGGCTGAGATCGATGCGATGGTGGTTTCGCGCGCGCTCGGACGTTTGGGCGCCCCAAGGGCGCTGGCTACGGTAGAATGTCGCGGTTTCGCCCATGTTTGCCCATAAAGCCGCCTTGGTGATCGCCGCCGCCAGCTCTCTATGCGCTGGCGTAGCAGCTCAGTTCACCAGCGTCCCGATGCCTCAAGTGCCGTGGACGACGAGCCAGTTCGGCAGCGGCCAAGCTGTCGCTGACTTCGACGGAGACGGGGACATGGACATCGTCATCGCCACCTCAACCGGCGGCCCGCTGATTCTGCTGCGTAACGACGGCAACTGGAGCTTCACCAACGTCGGGTTCCCCGCGCAGCTGGGGCTTCACCCACACCCGCTCTGCTTGGTCGCCGCAGACGTTGACAACGACGGCGACCAAGACCTCTACGTCGGCGGGCACTTCGTCGCGGCGCGCCTCTACATCAACGACGGCGCCGGCGTCTTCAGCGACCAAGCCGTCGCCAGAGGGATCGTCCATGCAGACGATAACTACGCGGCGAGCTTCGGGGACTTCGACCGAGACGGCTGGCTCGACCTGTATCTGGGGAACCGATCCAGCACCATCACCACGATCCCCGCCGAAAACCGACTCTACCGCAACACTGGAGACGGCCACTTCGTCGACGTCACCGCCCAAGCAGGCGTCGCGGGCAACGGGCTCACGTTCGTGGTCGCCTTCATCGACTACGACGAGGACGGCTGGCCAGACCTACTCGATATTCGTGACAAGGGCACGCCGACGGTCCCGAACGAGATGTTCCGGAACCTCGGCGACGGCACCTTCAGCGCCGTCGGCGCGCAAATCGGCGTCAACATGCCAGTCGACGGTATGGGGGCTGACTTCCTCGACGCCTTCAACGATGGCGGCGTCGACTTCTTCTGCACCGACGGCCAGCCCAGCAACCTCTTCCACGTCTGGGACCCCACGACCTCAACCTACTCCGAAGTAGCCGCGGCGCTTGGGATGCAAGGCACCAACAACGTCGTGTGGGCTTGCAACTTCTTGGACATATACAACGACGGCTGGCAGGACATTTTCACGGTCGTGGAGAACGCGCCGAACAATCTCTACCTCAATCCATGCACCCCCCTCGCGGCAGCGCAGCCGTGGTTGGACATCGCCCCGTCCGTAGGTTTAGCGACCGCGCGGACGCAGTTCTGTGCGAGCACCGGCGATTTCGACGACGACGGGCGGGTCGATGTCCTCAACCACTTCAACGTGGGCGGGATCCTCCACCCCAATGGGATTGACCTGCTCGCCAACCACACGGCTAGCGGCAACTGGATCAAGCTCCGCGCGACGGGACGCGTCAGCAACCGCGACGGCCTCGGCGCCCGCTTCGAGGTCACAACAGCAGGTCACACACAGCGTCAAGCGGTCCGCAGCGGCGTCGGCTTCCAGAGCAGCTCGGATCCACGGCTCCACTTCGGCCTCGGCAGCGCGGCGACGGTCGACGAGATCCATGTGCGATGGCCGAGCGGCCAATATCAACATCTGAGCAATGTCCCCGCCAATCAGATCCTGAACGTCCTGGAGCCCATCATGACCTCCTCGGGGCCGACGCCCGTCGGCGGGAGTTCGACCGTCTCCATGTCGATACCCGGCGACGAAGGGCTGTCATACATGATGCTGCTGTCGTTCTCGAATCAAACGGGCATCACGCTAGGCAGCCAGACGCTCCCGATCGACTTCGACGCGCTGACCGCAGCGACGCTAGACCCGAGCAACCCCTTCTTCGTCGGGTCGATCGGCACCTTGGACGCTGCCGGTAACGGCAGCGCCACGCTGAACGTGCCGCCATTCCCCGCGCTCAGCGGCGTGACGATCTTCGCAGGCGGACTGACCGTGGACCCGAACTCACCCACACAAGTTCGCACCGTGATCCACGCAGCCGTCGCGCTGCCGATCCAGTAGTTGCCCGGGCAGCAGTCACTGGTAGCGGACCGAAACGGACGATGGGCCATACGTCGCCTAGCCGACCGCCGGCGCGACATACACTCCATATGTAGGGCAGGGAGCTCGGGGAGCGCCGACACCACGCTGCCCAAACACGTCACGCATCGCGCGACTCCAACGTCCCGCCGACCCCCCTGCTCAGCGGGCTGACGCTCTACGCGAGCGGCCTGACGAGCGACCCGGCCAACTTCCCGCAGGCCCGCACCGTCCTCAACGAGGCGGTGTCGATCCCGATTCCATAACGTCGGCGGCAGCGCGCGATGCATACTGCATACCGCAATATGTCTGCGGGCGAGCGCGATAAGATCCGCCGCCTCGGAACGTCGCACGCCGCCGCTCAGGCGGCGCATAGCCCAGCTGGCGGACCGCCAATGTCCGTTGCGATGGCAGCTCGACGCGATAGGCCCGCGCAACACATCGCTCCGTGCGACGCCGCACGCTCGGATCACCTGTCGCAACAACCCGCAAGCAAACTCGCGACATGCTATGGTTAAACAGTCATCTCACACGCCGACTCAGCGACTCGCCTCATGCACAACCGAGTCTTCACCATCGTCGTCTCTGCCCTTGCCACGGCCATCTCAGCGACGGCCCAATTCGCAGAGGTCGTAAGCCCACAGGGCTTCAGCCAAGTCCTCTGGTCCAACGCCATCTACGGCAGCGGCCACACGGTCGCTGACTTTGACGGCGACGGCGACCTGGACGTCGTCGTCTCCCCGATGGCGGGGACGCCGTTCCGCATGTTTCGCAACGACGGCAACCTGATGTTCACCGACGTCTCGGCGCAGTCTGGCCTCGGCGTGCACTTCGGCCCGCACGCCGTCGAGGCCGCCGACATCGACAATGACGGCGACCAAGACCTCTACGTCGGCGGCGCGCTGCTGCCCGCGCGGATGTACATCAACAACGGCGCCGGCGTCTTCACCGACGAGGCCGCGGCGCGCGGCCTGACGCACAGCGACGACAACTACTCGGCGAGCTTCGGAGACTTCGACCGCGACGGCTGGCTCGACCTCTACCTCGGCAACCGACACGACGCCAACCCGCAGTTCCCGGGCGCCAACCGCCTCTACCGCAACACCGGCGGCGGCAACTTCGTGGACGTGACCCCGGCTGCAGGCTGCGCAGGCCAGACCCTGACCCTCGCGTGCATGTTCATGGACTTCGACGAGGACGGCTGGCCCGACCTCTTCGAAGTCTCCGAGAAGAGCGCGAACACGCACAACGAAATCTGGCGCAACAACGGCGACGGGACGTTCACGCCCGTCGCGACCCAGATCGGCGCGAACATGTCGATCGACGGGATGGGCATCGACATCGCTGACGCGTTCAACGACGGCGGCGTCGACTTCTACTGCACAGACGGACCGCCAGACCACCTGTTCCAGGTGTGGGACGCAGCGCAGCAGCGCTACGTCGACACGACGTCAACGTTCGGCGTCGAGGGCGGCGGCGTCGGGTGGGGCTGCAACTTCTTCGACTACGACAACGACGGCTGGCAAGACCTCTATGTCGTTCAGGAGAACTACGCCAACGCGCTGTTCCATAACCCGGGTAGCCCGTTCGCCGCCGGCACACCGTGGCCGAACACCGCAGCCCAAGCCGGCCTCGACCAGGCCTACACGCAGTTCACCGTCTCGATCTGTGACCTCGACAACGATGGGCGCATGGACGTGCTCCAGCGCTTCCACTTTGGCATTTCGGCCCCCAACAGCCTGATCGCCTATCACAACCAATACACGGCCAACAACTGGCTCAAGTTCCAGACGCGCGGGCGGCGGAGCAACCGCGACGGCCTCGGCACTCGCATCACGCTGCACGCGGGCGGGGTGACCCAGCGCCAGTACGTTCGCAGCGGCGCCGGCTTCCTCAGCGGCAACGACCCTCGCCCGAACTTCGGCCTCGGCAACCAGGCGCAGGCCACCCTCGTCGAGGTCGTCTGGCCGTGCGGCCAGCACCAGTACCTGACCAACGTCGCCGCCAACCAGATGCTCACCCTGGTCGAGCCCACCATCAGCTCGACCGGGCCGGCGCCGGTCGGCGGCAGCTCAACGGTCACGATGTCCGTGCCCGGCGACGAGGGCCTCCCCTACATGTTGCTGCTCTCCTTCAGCAACCAGGTCGGCGTCGCGCTCGGCAACCAGACGCTGCCGATCGACTTCGACGCGCTGACCGCCGCGACGCTCGACCCGCTCAACCCGTTCTTCGTCGGCTCGATCGGCACCGTCGACGCCAACGGCGACGCCAGCGCGACCCTCAACGTCCCGCCGATCCCCCTGCTCAGCGGGCTGACGCTCTACGCGGGCGGCCTGACGAGCGACCCGGCCAACTTCCCGCAGGCCCGCACCGTCCTCAACGAGGCGGTGTCGATCCCGATCCAATAACGTAGGCGGCGGCGCGCCGACAGAGACCTGCAGGGCGTAGAGTGGGCGGCATGCACCGCCACCTATTCACAACGCTGCTCGTGCTCATCGCGAGCGTGGCGTCTGTTCGCGCGCAGAGCCACGCGGAGGTCGCGCGGGACATCATCCGCGAGGGCACGACCAACAGCCGCGTCATGAAATTTCAGGACGCGCTCTGCCATGAATACGGCAGCCGCCTGACGGGCTCGTTGGCGTTTGATCGCGCGGCCGACTGGGCCGTGCGCGAGTTCCGCGCCATGGGCCTCGACGCGAACCTCGTGCCGTGGGGCGAATGGAAGGTTCGGTGGGACCGCGAGCAGTGGATGGGACGCATGGTCGCACCCACTCCGCTCGAGCTGCAGGTCGCGTGCCCGGCTTGGACCGGCGGGACGCGAGGGATCGCGCGCGGCACGTTGTTGCGCGTGCCGGCGGACGACGCGGCGCTTGAAGCGGTGACCGCAGCCGTCGCGGGAGACGGCGAATACTGGCTCTACGGGGCGGTGCCGCGCGGCGCCCGCCGCGCGGGGGTGCTCGCGCTGCTCGAGCGCGACAACGTGCACGGGATCGTGCAGTCGGCCACCAGCACCGGGTGGAACGACCGCCGCTACCCCAACCAGATCCGGGTCTTTGGCGACCGCATGGCCGCGCTCAAGCCGTTCGCGGACCGGCAGCGGTGGGCCCAAGCGGTCGTCCGCGACGACCATTGCGAAGGGCTCGAAGCCGCGCTCGCGGGCGACGAGCCTGTGGTCGTCGAGTTCGAGCTGCGCAATCGCTGGACGGACGGCCCCGTCACTCTCAACAACGTGGTCGCCGACCTCAAGGGCAGCGAGTTCCCCGATGAATACGTCATCGTCTGCGCGCACCTCGACAGCTGGCACCAAGCGACCGGCGCCACTGACAACGGGACCGGCACGTGCTCGACGCTCGAGGCCGCGCGCCTGATCACCCAGGCCGGCGTGCGCCCCAAGCGCACCATCCGCTTCATCCTCTGGGGCGGCGAAGAGCAAGGCTTGCTGGGCTCGCGGCAATACGTCGTCCAGAACCGCACGCGCATGCACAAGGTCAGCGCCGTGTTCAACCACGACAGCGGCACCAACTGGGCGCACGCGCTGACCGTCGCCAAGTCACAGAAGGCAGACTTCGAAGCCCTGATCGCGCCAATCCTCGCGGCGATGCAGCCACCCGAGGCCGACTATGAGGGCGCCGTCTTCAAGCTGCGCGCCTTCGCGAAGATCCAGCCAGCGGGCGGCGGCAGCGACCACGCCTCGTTCGCCGCGGTCGGCGTCCCGGCCTTCGCGTGGAGCCTCACCGGGCCCGTGCCCTACGGGCGCGGCTGGCACTCGCAGTGGGACACCTACTCGATCGTGCGCCCCGACTTCCAACGCCACAACGCGACGGTCTTCGCCGTGATCGCGGCTGGCGTCGCCAACCTCGACCACATGCTCTCGCGCGACGGCGTCGAGCGCGCGAAGCCGAGCGGCCGCGGCGGCCGCGTCGACGCGAAGCTGATCGTCGAGACCTGGCTCGGCCTCGAGCTCGACGGGATGACCATCAAGGCCGTGACCGCCGACGGCGCCGCCGGCCGCGGCAAGCTGCAGGCAGGTGACGAGGTCGTCGCCGTCGGCGAAGAGCCGGTGGAAGACGCCCGCGAGCTGCTGGCCGAGTTCCGAAGCGCCGTCTCCGATCAGGAGTTCGTGCCGGTGTTCGTCAATCGCAGCGGACGTCGCGTCGAGCTGCGGCTGCGGCCTTAACCCAGGCGCCGGGCCCCTCGTGGCCCTCGGGCGCGCGGTGAACCTCGGCAGCGGGGTTGCGCGCGCTCGGTTGGCTCGGTAGCTTCTGCGCCCCCGACGCCGCGAAGGCGTCGTCGTGGGCCGTTAACTCAGTTGGTAGAGTGCGATCTTCACATGGTCGAAGTCACTGGTTCGAGTCCAGTACGGCCCACCACTTCCGCCCCGAGCGACGCATCCGCTTGCGTCCGGCTTAGCCGAGCGGAATGAGGACGCGCCGCGCAGGTGCGGGAGGCTGAAGCGGAAGCTCGCGTCGCCGCGAGCTGGTGCGACCTCCACCCCAGTGGGCGCGTCGTGACGTCACCAGATTAGGCCCCATCCTGACCGCGTCCCGAGGGCGCTCCGAAGAGCGCCCTCAGCGATGTCAGATCCCGACCGTCGCCTTACCGGCGTCCGAGACGACGATCCCCAGCGGGTTCACCGTGTCCAACACCGCCCACTGGTGATAGACGGGCAAGCCCATCAGGCTCGCAGAGTTCGGCACGCTGATCGTGCTGCTCGCGGCGCCGGTCGGAGACACGAGCTCGACGGAGGAGACATCCGCCGAGGCCTGCAGCTCGCAGCCAGGCGCGCCCGGCAGCGCCGCAGGCAAGGCGGCCCCTTGGTAGATCGAGTCCGACAAGCCGGACAACAACACCGCGACCGACGAGGTCGCCGCCCGGCTCACCGTGACGTCGTAGCTCGAGCCGATGCTCGGCAGCCCGGCGTTGCCGATCTCAGGCGAGGAGAACCCGCTCCCCTGCCCGCAGTCCACGCGCCATGACGGACGGTCGACGATGCCCGACTGGTTCCAGTTCCCGGTCACCGCGGTGCGGTAGTAGCCGACGCCCGTCGCGCCCGCGTTCAGGTTGGAGATAAGGCCGCCGGGCGAGTTCTCGTAGCCGATGTAGAAGGTCCCGCTCACCGCGACCGGCGTCGCGAACGTGGCCGTGTAGAACCCCGGCGTCGCGCCGACCGTGATCGTCGTCGTCGCCAGCGGGGTCCCGCTCGGCCCCCCACCCGACGGCAGGTAGATGTGGGCCGGACGCGTGATGGGTCCCGAGTTCGACTGCGTGAAGATGTCGAAGCTGTGCACCTGCACGCTGCCAAGGCCGGTGACGGCGTAGCAGTACTCGAAGGAGTTCGTGTTGTTCGACAGCGTGCCGCCGTTCGGGTTGAGCGTGGCGCAGTAGGCAGGCGCCGGGAACGAGCCCTGGCACCCCTGCCCGTAGGTGTCGAAGGCAGCGTAGACGGGGTCCTTCGAGCTCGAGACTACGAGCGCGTAGTCGGCGTCGACCGCCGGGGTCTCGACGTGGTTATCCGTGACGACCGCGGTCGCGATCACCTCGACCGTCCAAGTGCCCGCCTGCGGGCCGGTGACGAACACGCACTCGATCGAGTTGACGTTGTCTTCGGGGCCTGCAGCGGTGCCGACGTTCGACTCGTTGCCGACCTCGAGGCCGTCGTTGCCCCAGTAGACGGTGCCGTTTGGCGACGTAACCTTCATCGAGAGGTCGTTGACCAGCTGGCTCGCCGCCGACGGGTTACCAGCGACCTCCGCCCAGTTGAGGACGGCCTGGAAGCTCGTCTGCCCAGCCGGGACCGTGACGTTGTGGGTCGTCGACTGCCCCTGCGTGAGCACGTCGGTCTCGTCAATCACGAGCGTGTCCTGCCGGGCGTCCCACAGCTTCTGCAGGTTCGGGAAGCCCCAGCCGACGTGCTCGCGCCGGTTGTCCGTGCTCGACGCGTTGAAGGCGTACTTCGACGCCGACGACACCATCATGCACTTGAGCGTCGTGAAGTGGGGACGGTTGCTGTGCGTCGAGCCGCCAGGGTTGCGGAGGGTGTTGCCGAACGGGCCGACGCCAGGCGTGGCGCTGTCGTCGACGAACATCTCAATGGCCAGCGCGTTGTGGCCGGCGACGATGGGCGTCGCGCCCGACGTGCCGCCGAAGCTGTTCGTGTAGCCCCCGCCTTGGCTGGTCGTGCCGATGCCGTCGTAGTAGGCCGCGAGGGTCGGCTTGATGCGGCCGTCCGAAGCTGGGCCGGTGCTGCCGCTGCCGCTCCAGGTGTCATCGAGCGGGTCCGCGTTGTTCTGGTGACGCACACCGCCGATCGAGAACACGTTCTTGGCCCAGGCCTGCGGGCGTGAGTCCTGGTTGCCCGCGTTGCTCTGGCTCTGTGTCCACGCGATGTCGTGGTCGAAGACCGCATCGTCGGCGTCGGCCGAGACGGTCGTGTAGAAGAACGTGCGCGCGTCGCCCCACGACGCAGTCGTGTGGCTGACGTCGTGCACGTTGACCAGGTCGCTGAAAACCTGCCAGCGCGACGTCGTCACGCTGCTGTAGTTGGTGAAGAACTTGCCCGCGTCGGGGGCGAAGCCGCGGTATTGCGGGTTGCCGGTGCCGTCACCAAAGACGATGCCGGCGGTGTTGGTGCCGTGCCCAGACGAAGCCGTCGAGCTATTGACCGCGACAACCGGACCGGAGAAGCCCGGGTGGGCGGTGTCGATGCCCTCGTAGATGTGCAGGTTGAGCGTCGCGCCCGAGTAGCCGGCTTGACTCTCGACGTAGTTCGCGCCGCCCTGGATCCGCGCGTTGTCCACGTCGTCTTCCGCCGGCGACCACGCGTCGATGAACAAGACTTGGTCGAGGTGCGCTACCGCGATCAGCTGCGGCGGCGTCAACGTCGCGGTGTAGAGCAAGCTGCCTTGGTGTTCGTCGTCGACGACGCCGCCGAGCGCGCGGATCTGCTCGCCGAGCGCCGGCTTGTCGACGTGCTTGTCGACGACCATCATGTTGTATCGACGCGGCCCCAGGTCGCCGGCCGCCAGCGACTGGATCAGCGCCGGGTCGATGCGGAAGGCCGCGTGATACGGCCCGACCCACCGAACGCTCGGGATCTGAGCGACCGCGCGACGTCGCTCTGGCGCCATACGCACGACGTACGCGTCGTCGGGTAGGTAACCGTGCACCGCGGCGTTTACGGCGGCGAGGGCGTCGCGCCCTCGCTGGGTCGGCACGCCGTCAAACTGCACGATGAAGAGCTGCTCCTCGCCGAAGCTCTGCAACGCGGCCGGGATCGCGGGCAGCGAAGCCAACGGGTCGAACGACGCGAAGCGGAGGCGGATGAAAGCGGGGTCCTGCTGCGCAGAGACAAAGGAGGCGCCGAGAGCGAGCGCCGTGAGCGCGCCGAGAGGGCAGAGTCGTTGCATGGTGGTGCGAATGGAGACCAGGGCCAGAGTGGACGCCTACGGTTGTATCCCTTCTCGCAGCACCCCGCGAGTGGCGCGCCAGCTGAGCGCCCGACCGCTGGCTCGAGCTGGGAGAGGGCCCCTACTTGCCGCCGCCTGGGGCCGCCTCGAGCGCCGCGCGCGCCGCCTCGATGGCCTGCTGCAGCGCCGCGATGTCATAGGGCACGACGATCCGCTGCGGCTCGCCGCCAGGCACGAGCTTGACGTCCACCGCGTCCATCTCGACGACCTGCGGGTTGCGCTTGAGCGGACCGACCCGGACCACCACCTTGTGCGGACCGCCTGCCGTCACCTGCACGCGCGCGGTGTCGAGCTCGTCGAGCCGCCCCGTGCCGTGGCGCGTGATCGCATACCAACCGGCGATGCGCTGGCTCATTCCGTCATACGATTCGAGCGCGTCGGGCAGGCCACCGCTCTCGAGTCGCTGCAATTGCACATGCACCGGCAGCTCTGCCGCCAGCGCGCTGAGGCCGTAGAGCACGACGTCGACTGGCGGCACGCTGCGGAACACGAGCTCGCTCCTGCCCGGCGCCAAGACCTGACGATCCGCTACGTAGCCGCCCATCATCGGGACCACCTCGAGCTGCGGCGCCGTGTTGAACACCTCGCCATAGCCACCCTTCATCACCAACCCGATGTACTGCTGCGCGCCGTCGCGACGCGTGATCTTGGCTAGCTGCGGCCGGTTGACCGACACGGACTGCCCGTTCTCGTCTACGGGGTAGATCTCATACCGGAAGATGTAGGCCCCGAGGTCGAGGTCGCGCATGCGCGGGTGTAAGCCGACTTGGCCCGGCTCCAGCACCAATCGATCGATCACGAGGAAGGCGTCGGGGAAGCCCTGCAGCCGGAACAACACGTCGTAGGTCCCCGGCCTCACCCAGTCGAAGAACGCGTAGGTCTTGCCTTGGTGGTCATGCAGCTGATCCTCGCGCTGCCCGACCTCCTCGCCGGGCGGCGTCGACACCGCGACCGGCCGAAGCTCGACGCGCACGCGCTTGCGGTTCATCCACTCGGGCGCGAGGACGGTCCCGACGACGCGGCACTTCCGCGTCATTTCGACGCGCACGTCGTCGCCGCCAGACACCGCGGCGAACGTCCGGAAGTGCTCCGCCTTCTCTACCCGGAACCGGTAACGCCCTGGCTCGAAGTCGCCGAAGAGCTGGAACGAGCCGTCGTCTGCGGTCTTCGTGCGGACGAACGGCTCGGCGACGAAGTTGGCGCGCTGCTTTTCGCCTTGGCCCGAGATGCGCTCGCGCTCGAGCTGAACCGAAGCGCCAGCAAGAGGCGCGCCGGCGTCATCGACGACGACGCCGCGCGCGAACTCGGAGAGGTCCCCGAGCGCGAGTTCACCGAGGTCCGTCACCTTCGCGACCGGCAACTGCGCGAGCGGCGAGGCGAAGCCGCGCGTCGGGACGGCGTCGCCCAACCGGACTTCAAAGCGATACGGGGCGACCTGGCCTTCGCGGACCTTGTAGGGGAGGTGGAAGCGACCAGCCACGTCGGTGATCACCTCCTCGCCTTCGAGGCGCCCCGCCCGCGACGAGATCAAGAACGACGGGCGAACGCCGCCGAGCGGCGCGCCGGCGTCGTCCACGAGCTTGGCGAACAGCATCCCCGCGTCCGGCGCAACGACGAGGTCGACTACGACCCGCTCGCCCGCGGCGACGGGGCCCTGCATCGCGTCGCTCTGCCAGCGGAAGTCGTCGTCGTCGAGGCGGCATGAGGCCTGGAGCAGCAAGCCGAGCCCGACGTGCGGGAACTCGATGACCTCCTCGTTCTGCTCCTTGCGGAGCATCACGCGCGACCAAGCAGCTGACTCGTCATCGACCAGCTCGAGCTGCCCGCGCACCGGGTGGGTGAAGGGACGACCGTCGCGGTCCACCGTGCGCAAGGCGAGCGCAGCCGTCGCAGGCTTCTGCAGCACGATCACTCCTTCCGGCAGCGGATCGACGGAGATCTGCGCGGTCACGGGCGCCGTCAGCGGCATCAGCAGCGCCGCCTCGAACGTCGTCGGCAGCTGGCTAGCCACGGCGCCTTTCTTGCCGCCCTTCGCCGCGCCCGCCTTGCCGGCGCCTTTGCCGCCGGCTTTGCCGCCGCCCTTGCCGCCGCCCTTTCCGCCGCGCGCGCCGCCCTTACCGCGGCCCGCCGCGGCCCGCTTCGCGCCATCCTTGGCGGAAGAACGCTTCTGCTGCTTGGCTTCCCGCTCGTCTGCGCGTCGGTACAGCTGAAAGTGGTCCACGACCGCGAGGCCCATCTCGTCGGTGAGGCGGCGGGTGCGCACCTCCAGGCGCGACAGCGGCGCCTGGTCG
>JAYYEE010000056.1:0-2919 GCA_036160175.1 Planctomycetota bacterium | reverse complement strand
CCTGATCGCCGAGCTGGGCTGCGTGCGTAACAGCATCGGCGCCGACGCGTTCGTCGCCGACGAGATCATCACCAGCCACGCAGGCTGCCGGGTCCGGATCGGCAACACCGACGCCGAGGGGCGCCTGGTCCTCGCCGACCTGCTCTCGCACTTGCGCGTGACCGGCAAGAAAGCCAACAACCCAGAGCTGTTCACGGTCGCCACGCTGACCGGCCACGCCGGCCGCGCCGTCGGCCCCTACAACATCGCGCTCGACAACGGCCCGGCGCATGAGCGCTACACGTCGGAGTCCCTGAGCGAGGCCGGCGAGCTGCTCGGCGACCCCTTCGAGGTCTCGCGCTTGCGACGTGAGGACTACGACTTCGTCGCGCCGCGCACCCAGGCCGACGACGTGCTGCAGTGTAACAACGCAGCCAGCTCAGCCACGCCCCGTGGCCACCAGTTCCCCGCCGCCTTCCTGGTCCACGCCGCGGGCCTAACCGCGCACGGCATCGACAGCGACAAGCCGATGCCGTTCACGCACATCGACATCGGCGGCAGCGGGTGCGAAGGCGGCGACTGGCAGCACGGCAAGCCGTCGGGCCGCCCGGTCGTCGCCATGCTCGCGGCGCTCTGCGGCGGCAACCCGCCCGCCTGAGCCCGCGGCGACGCACGCGCGTCGCTACGGCGCGACCTTCTGCAGCCACTCCCTGATGACCGGCTCCGCCGCCGCAGCCGCCAGGATCTCCGCCTTGCGGCCATCCCACTGCGCTTGCAGGCCGCACGCGGGGAGGATCATCGCTCCCAAGCGCGCGAAGGGGCTATTCGCCGGAGACTGCCGGAAGATGTCGGCGATCAACCGCGCGTGCTCCAACGGGACCTTGCTGCCCAGGTCGCGCAGCACGCACATCGCTGATCCCAGCGCCCAGAACCCAGGCTGCCAACGGGTCTCCGCGAGCGCCGCTCGCTGCAGCCACTGCGCGACGAAGCGAGCGCCGTAGAGTCGCTCCTTGGGCATCCCGCCGTTCGCGGTGATGACGACCGTGGCGTGCTGGGCCAGCGCGTCGGCGTAGCCGTGCCAGTAGGCGCCGTCGCCGAACGGGGGCTTGTGTCCGGCGGCGCCGCCGAGCAGCGGCCACAGCTCCCCCATCAGCTTGAGCAGCATCTGTCCGTGCTCGTGGTGCGCGCCCTCAGCAGTAGCAGAGCCGACCCGCTTGCGCTGCGCGCAGTCGAGGACGTGCAGTTCCATGCGACGGCGCTCGCCGTCGAGCTTGAGCTTGCCCGTCACGAACAGCGTGTGCTCCCGCTCTTGTTCTGGGACTTGCTCCGCGAGCTGCTGGTCCGGCCACTCGCGACCGAGCACGGCCCAACCGCCGTGATGCGCCATCGAGAGTCCAGCGGTGCCGCGGTTCGCCGTGGTGAGCCAGAGTTGCTCCGCGAACCAGAGGGGCAAGCTGCGGGTCGCGCGGCCAGCCTCCTCTTCTTGGGCCGGCTCTAACTTCGCCTGCCCTTCGATGGACAGCGCGAGGAACACGACGTGCTTGTGTCCCGGCGCCTTGGGCGGGAGCAGCCACATCGGGTCGCCGAGCCCGGCGTACCAGACGGGTCGATCGAGCCGCAGGACGTCGACTTGCGGGTTCTCGGGCGGCGCTGGCGGCGGCGGCAACGCGGCGAGGCGCATCCGGTCGAACTCCGCGGTGAACGGCTGCAGCTCGTTGCCGATCGCGTGCGCGTAGTGCAGGTGCATCTCGTGCAAGAGCGCTTCCCCAGCGACGTGATCTTGCTTCACGCGGTAGTTTTGCAACAGGGCGATGCCCGTCTGCGGGTGGTGCTTGCCCGGCACGAATCGCGCGAGGATCAGGTCATCGAGCAGCACCGTCTTGCTGGCCTGCAGCAGGTCGTTGGACGCCATCACCATGCTGTCACTCAGGACCTCTTCGCGTTCGAAGACTTGCCGGTAGAGGGCCGCGGCCTGCTCGTCCTCGTCCTTGGCGAGGTGCAGTCGCGCCCGGAACATGTGCGCGCGCCAAGCTCCGTCGAGCGCCATCAGCTTCTCCACCTCCTCGACGTAGCCAGCGTCGCCGACGCGTCCGTGCCGAACCTGAAGGTATGCATGAACCGCGTCCGGGTGGTTCGCGTCCGACTCAAGCGCCTGCATCAGCAGCCCCTCGCACCCGTCTAGGTCGCCCTGTTTCTCTTTGAGCATCCCGAGGCCGACGTAACCCGCCGGCGAGCCCGGGTGCCGTTGGAGCAGCTCTTGCAGCGTGCTCTCCGCGAGGTCGAGCTCACCGCTGTCGCGCTGCACCACGGCGAGCACGGTCAGGGCGCGCTCCATGTTGTTCTTATCAATGACGGTCAGGCGGTTCGCAGCGGCGATCAGGTCGTCGGCGAAGCCCTCGCGGAGGCCCTGCATGATGACCGCGGTCAGTCGCTCGGGGTCGCTCTCGCTCGCCTTGACGAGGCCGGGCAGGACCTTCGTCCGAAACTCCTCGCGCTCGATTTGGATCGGGCGTCCTTGCGGGTCGACGCCCTGAATGTGAGTGGAAGGCGCGTTGGAAGGGTCGTTCGTCATGGCTGGATATCCGAATCAGCCCAACGACCGTAGCCGCCGGCTTGCACGGTTCCAACGCCGCGACCGAGCTCAGTGGGCGAGGCGCCGCAGCGCCGGCTGACCTTGCCTGATCTCGGCGAGCCGTTAGCGTGGACGTACGCGCCATATCGGCGCGGCTCTGGCACCTACCCCGCCCTCCATCATGCGCTCATTCGTCCTCACCAAGCACGTAGCTCTCAGCCACATCGCCTGCTCGACCGCCCAAGACGTGCAGGTCTACAACTTCGAAGGGCCGCGCCGCGCCAGCAACGTGGTGCTGTTCGGACAAGACATGGCCGCCGGCATCACCGTCGTCCACGGCGCGCCCGTCTGGAAGAACCAGTACGACG
>JAYYEE010000055.1:0-9456 GCA_036160175.1 Planctomycetota bacterium | reverse complement strand
CTACCTGAGCCCCAAATACTTCCCAGGCCGGGCGCCGATAGTGCTGCGCACTGGGACCGGGATCGTGCATCAGGGGGTCGTCGTCGACGCGTCGGGCCAGCCGGTCGCCGGCGCGTCCGTCGGCGTCTCGACGGTGCATCGTGGCCCGTGGACGCGCACCGGCGCGGA
This sequence comes from Planctomycetota bacterium, assembly GCA_036160175.1. Taxonomy (GTDB): domain Bacteria; phylum Planctomycetota; class UBA1135; order UBA1135; family UBA2386. The sequence continues at coordinate 9,288 of JAYYEE010000055.1, read as the reverse complement.
CGGTTCGTTCACGCTGTGCGGGCTGAGCGCGCCGATGGATATGTGGGTCCACGTCGGCGGTCGTCGGATCCTGTTCGAGGAGGACGGCGTCGAGGCCATGCGTCTGCAGCTGCCGAGCGCCGACGGCGACGACGAAGATGGCGTCCAGGTCGTGGACCTCACCGACGAGCAGCGGCAGCGCCGGGACCGGGGCCGCGAGCGCGAAGAAGCGCAGGCGGAGGCCCGCGAACGCTCCTGGCCGCTGGTGTCCGTGCGCACCGTCGGCTTCCCGGAGGACGGTTCGGTGATCCTCCGCACGCGTTCGCGCAGCTGGGACGTCACCGATGCGGTCGCTGCAGGTGAGCCCGTGAGGATCCCCGACGACGAGTGCGTCTTTTGGCTGCATGCTGAGGACAGCGCGCGCGTGCTCCCGGTTGACCGGCGCGCGGCGACGACGGACGGCGCCCTCAAGCTCCGGTGGTTCCAGCCGACGCGCGTCGAGGGCCGCGTCCTCGATGAGGGCGGAGAGCCGCTGTCGGCGCGCGCCTACATCGGACCGCCTGGCGGAGCTGCGCCGGAAGACCGCGCGAAGTGGCAGACGCTGCGCGGCGCGCTGTCGCTACCGACGGTCCGCACCGGCCCGGTCTGGCTCTTCGTAGAGGCTGCCGAACAGCCCGGCGTGCGGATCCTGACCATCGATCTGCCCGGTCGCGGCGACGACGCCTTCGTCGACGTGGGAGACGTCGTGGTGCGCGGTCAGCCGGCGCACCGCTTCGACCGCAGCGACGGGACGCCGCTCGAGGAGGGCAGCGTGCAGCTCTTGCGCGCGGGATGGATGGACTTCGAAGGGCACTGGACCTGGCGCTTCGAGGCGGACGCGGACGGGAACTTCTGGCTGCCGGATCTTGAGCCGGGTGACGCGCTGCTGGTGCGCTCGGAGCCGCCTGCTGACGCGGGCCGCGATGGCGTCGAGGTGGTCTCGCTGCCGTCTCGGTTCGTCATCGGTGAGGATGCTCCGAGCGTGTTCCGCATGCACGGCGGCGAGGCGCGCGTCGAGGTCGACGCTGGTGACGAGCACGTCTACGCGATGTTCGGTGATCGGGTGGTGCCGATAGACGGGCCGACGGTGGTGCGTGGCTTAGAGGAGCGCGTCTACCAGGTGTTGGTTGGGGCTGGGGTTCGCCGCGGCGTCGCCGTGAGGGCGGACGTCCGCGCGCCAGCGCCAGGTGTCGCGCGCACCGTGCTGCGGGCGACGCTCCGCTGAGCTCGCGCCGTCAGGCTCAGCGCTCGGTGACGCACCGGTCGACGAGCGCGTCGGTCAACGCCCGCAGCGCGGCGTCTGTCGTGAACGTGGCTCGAGCGCGGATGCGCTCGCCCACGATCGGGTGCGTCGGCCCCGTCGCCGGAGGGCGTTCGACGGTGACGTCTTCTCCGAGCTTCGCCGAGATCCACGGGGCGATATCTGCGTGGTCGAACCAGCGGTCGAAGGTGTTGTAGACGCGGCCGCGGGTAGCCTCGTCGCCGATCGCGCCTGCCAGGATCTCCGCGACGTCTTCTGCGGCGATGACGTATGAGCCGGCGCTGCTGGTGATGCGCCGCGTGCGCACGGCCTCCTCAACGGTCGCATAGAGCGCGCTCGTCTCGTGCTGGTCGCGCAAGCCGACGACGTGGCCGAGCCGGAACGCGGAGCTCAGCAGTCCGTGCTGCCTCGCTGCGGTCACGACGAACTTCTCGGTCGCGGCGCGCAGCGTGCCGTAGATCTCTGGCGGCCAGGTCGGAAAGTCCTCGTCGCGCGGGAACCGCCCGGCCAGCGGGTCCGCGTCGAAGTCGTGGCCGTAGACGGCGAGGCTCGACGCGTAGATGAACTGCCGTAGCCCGGTCATGTGCGCGAGCTCAAGCAGTCGCAGTGAGGCCATCAGGTTGGACTCGAGCCAGTGCTCCGACGGCGTGCGGTCGGGCGTCGGCGACGGTCCAGGGTCCTCGTAGGCGGCGTGGATGATCGCGTCGCAGCCGCGCACGAGCTCTGGCAGGGCCTCGCGCTGGTCTAACCTGCCTTGGATCCAGGTGAGCCCTGGCAGATCCGCGCGGGCCTCGGGGCCTCGACGCGTCAGCGCCCGCACCTGGTCGCCGCGGCCGAGCAGTCGCTGGACTAGCAGGCGTCCGACGAGCCCGGTAGCTCCGGTCAACGCGATCGTGCGCGTCATGATGATGCTCCCGGGTCCGCGGAAACGTCCGCCGCCCCAGCAAGAGAGTCCCGCCTTCTCGTATCCATAGTCACGGCCTACGCGCTTCGCGGGTCGGGGCGCACGGGGACAGGGGGGAGCTGCTCCGCAGGGAAGTCGCCCTCGATGCTGAGGTCGAACAGCTGCGCGTCGAACGGGCCGGCGTGGCCGCTCGACCAGATCTTCGCGCCGAACAATACGTCGTCTGGAGGGTCGCCGCGGTGCTCGCCGAGGACGGTCCACGCCGCGCCGATTCGGTGCGAGCAGCGGATCAGGTCGTGTTGGCGCTCGAGCCGGAACCAGCCCTCGTCTCCGGAGACCGCGACCGGATCGCTGAACACCTGATTGCTGAAGTTGGCGAGGGCCTCGTGCGGACCGTCGCCCGCTGAGCGTCGCATCGCGTAGTAGCGCAGGCCCGATGGTTGGTCTTGCGCGAACAGGCCCATGCACACGGACGCGTCGCCAGCTTTCCAGGCAGCGACGCGGTAGCGGACCGTGGCGCAGAAGTCGCCCCTGACGATCGTGGGGACGTAGAAGCCAGACGAGGTCACCTCGCCGAGGTCGGCCGCGTGCACGTGAATGCGGACGTGGTCGTCTTGAGCGGTGACGTCGACCGGCGCGCGCGCGGGGAAGCGGTACTGTGCTAGCCCGCGGGCGCGGAGCGCCTCCGGCGCGTCTGGAAACACCCAATCGAGGCCGCCGCTCATGTAGGAGTTGAGCTCAATCAGGAGGACGCGCATCCGCGCGAGGGTCTCGCGCAGGGCCGCGGCGTAGCGCTGCACGTCGGCGTCGCTCGGGGTCGCGTCACCGGCGAGCGCGGACCACTCGACGCCTGCGGAGCGCAGCTCAGCCTCGAAGCCCTGGCGGAGCATGCCTTCGTCCGCGCCTTCTTGCGCGTGGAACGTGACCGCCAACGCGCCGACCGCTCCATCGAGGCGGCCGCGGATCTGGTGTTCTTGGCAGGCCTCCTCGAAGGCCTGCTTCAGGCGGTCGGCGGGGCTCGGCATGTGGGCTTGGTGGCGCAGCGCGGCGGCCGCTCACTTCTCGAGGTGCGGGCGGCGGACCTTCGCGCGATGGCTGAACGACGCCTTGACGTCGGGGCGACCCATGTTGGCGACTGAGCAGTTCGCGCAGACGTCGCGCAGCTTGAAGGAGTAGAGCTGGTCGCGGAGCTCGCGGAACTTGGGGCCCGTCCAGATCTCTTCGAACGTCTGCGTCTTGAAGTCGCCGAACGTCGAGAACTCGAACCAGCACCCGCAGGGGAACACCGTGCCGTCTGGGTTCACGTGGATGTAGTACCACGGGAAGTAGCACGGGCGGTTGTGGTGGTCCTTTTGCTTGGCCTTGAGCAAGAACTCACGGTTCTTGTGGTTGAGGTACTTGGCGATCTCCTCCGAGCTCGCCATCTCCGTTTGGTCGACGCCAGGCGCGAGCAGCGCTTGCCCGCCTCCCTCATCGCTGCGCGACTGGTTGGTGACGGTGCCCTCTTCGTTGAAGGTCTCGGCGATCGGGAACGGCAGGACGACGTTCATGCCGACCTCGTCCGCGACCTTGCGCGCCTCGTCGAGCACTTCGTTGGCGAGCTTCGGGTCGTTCATCAACGACTCGTCTTCGACGCCGAGCCCGCCCATGACGGCCATGTGCACGAAGTTCATGTCGCGGACGCCGCGCTCCTTGAAGAAGCGAATCATCTGCGGGACCTCGCGGATGTTGCTGCGCATCAGCACGCAGGTGACAGACACCGCGGGCAGCTCGCTGCCGCGCGCCTTCTTGCGCGCCGCGAGGATGTCGAAGCGCCGAAGGAACGGCTCCCACTTGCCGGGCTTGCGGATTTTCTCGAAGGTCTCCTTGGTGGCCGCGTCGCAGCTAACCGTCAGCACCGGCATCTGGACGTCGATGATCGTGTCCATGATCGCGTCGGTCAGGGCGAGGCAGTTGGTGCTGAAGTGGAAGTTCGGGACGCCATGCTTGCGGCAGAGCTCGAGCGCGCGCGGCAGCTCCTTGGCGAGCAGGGGCTCGGCGCTCGAGGACAGCACGACGTCGTGCGCCCGCGGGAAGACCTCCGCGGCGACCTTCTCCAAGAGCTCGCGCTCCATGGTGACGGGGCTCTCCTTGAACTCCGGGTGCGCGAAGTGGCACATCACGCAGCGCAGCTGGCAGCGCGTGACCATGTCCACCTTGACGCGGAGGAAACGCTCTTCTCGTAGCTTGGGCATCCGGTGCCTTTAGGTTAGCAGGCTGGCGCGGGGGCGGTCGAACCTGCCCGCGCGTCGATGGGATGTTTTCTATGCGTGAGACAACCAGGCTCGGACCGCGCGGCCGCCGCGCTAAGCTCTCATGAGGAGGATTGAACCTTGCGCCCCGACGACCGCAAATATCTGGCCAGCCACGAGTGGTGCCGCATGGAGGATGACGTCGCTGTCATCGGCGTGACGGACATCGGCGCGGCGATGATGCCGTCGCCGGTCTTCCTAGACCTGCCGCCCGTCGGCGCGACGGTGGACGTCGGCCGGCCGTTCGGGGAGTGCGAAACTCCGAACGGGATGTTCGACCTTGTCTCCCCGGTCAGCGGTGAGGTCGTAGAGGTCCACCACGACCTCGTGGATGATCTGGGCGCGCTCAGCAGCGACCCGTTCGGCGGCGGTTGGATGATCAAGGTCCGGGCCACCATGCACGCGCCGGGGCTGCGCGACGCCGCCGCCTACGAGCGAGACTGCGTTGACTCGTAGCGGCGGTCGCAGGTTGGGGCGTAACGCCCCGGCGCGGTCAGGCTACTTGTCGCCCTTCTCTTGCTCGCCGTAGGGCGCGGCGCCCGGCATGCCAGCGGTGTCGTAGAGCCCGATCTCTAGCGTGAACAGGTTGTTCTCGCCGATCCGCACGGAGAAGGCGCCGCAGCGCTCGTCGACCTCACCGGTCTTATACTTTGCGCGGAAGTTGAGCCAGGAATGGACGGTCTTGAGGCCGTCCTTGTTCGTCACGCACTCAAAGTTGTAGTTGGTGACCTGCACCGACTCGATGGCCTCATGGAACGCGCGGTGGATGTCCGCGAGCTCGTCGATCGGGCGCGTGACCCCCCACCGGTTGTGGATGTAGGAGGCGTCTTTGTCGAAGCAGGCGCGCCACGCGTCGATGTTGCCGCCGACATACATCCGGATGGAGTGCTTCACCGCGTCGATCTCCGCGCAGTCTTGCGAATACGCGCTCTGGTCTTCTGGCGTCGGCTCGACCTCGGCCGCGACCGCCTGCGGCTGCACGCCTTGCGCGCCAGCGAGCTTCGACCAGTGCTCGGTCTTGCAGTGCCAGAGCCCGTACTCCTTGACGAACGTCTGTGAGACGCGCGTGCGGTAGTTAGAGGTCAGCGGCCCGCCTTTCACCTGCAGGCTGCCCTCGGCGTAGAACATGGCGACCGCGGCTTCGCCGTCGACCAACGGGATCACGTGCACGTCGCGCGGCATCACGGTAGAGACGGGGAACTCGACCACCTGCACAGGCGACTGGTGTGCGAGCATGCCGCCGTTGGAGTTAAAGACGTGCAGACCGTTGGCGCCCGCGAACCCGCGGTGTTTCTCGCGCCAGTATTGGAAGACAAAATCAATGCGGTCCTCGATGTCGCCAGACATCTCGGAGTCTGCCAGCGCTGCGCGGGCGCTGTGTACGACGGGAGCGCGCGATGTCTTGCCCTCGCTCATCGACTCTGACGGGATCGACACGACGCCTTCGCCGCCCGCCATTGGCGAGTAGTGCGCGGTCTTCATCGTCCAGCCGCCTTCGCCGTTGACCCAGGTCTGGGAGACCCGGGTGCGGTAGCCGCGGACCATCGGCCCGCCCGCGAATTGCACGTCACCCTGGGAGTAGAACATCGCGACGGCCGCCTTGCCTTCGACGAGCGTGGTCACGTGGATGTTGCTCGGGGCGAGGTTGAAGTGGGCGAACTGGAGCGTGGTCGGCTGCTCTCTTGGGACGTATTGGAGGAGTGACCCGTTCGAGTTAAACGTAAACTCCGAGGCGTGCTCGGGCCCCATCTTGAGCGTCTGGCGCGCGTGGTTGTACGTCTCGAGGATGCGCTGACGCACCGCGCTCGCGGTGTCATCCTGGCCGACGGCTTCGCCCAAGAGGCAGGCTGTAGCGAGCAGCGAGCCGAGGTAGGAGGGGATGAAGGGTGGGGTCTTCATGATCTTGACTGTGTAGATGAAGGGGTAGGGTGATCGCGCCTTGCTGGCGCGCCCGCAGGTGGCATTGACATGTATTTGAGCGGGGTAGGCAAGCGCGATCAGGCGCGCTTGGGATCTTCATGCTGGGCGCAGAGCGGGCCCCAGACGCGCTGGGCGTCGGCCCCCGCAGCTCCGTCCGCGCGAGGGGCCGTAGGCAGGCGGCGGCCCTCCTCCGCCGCGCTGGCTCAGCGTTTGTCACCGAGCCGGATCAGCGCGTCGCCCAGCGCGAAGCCGATCCGCGAGAACCAGATCGCGCTGCCGAGGTAGTGGTAGCGGTGATCGGAGCCGGTGCGCTCCCACTCTTCGAACCGTTGCTTCCACTCAGGGTAGAGCTTGGCGGCGGCGGCGTCTTCGAGCGCGTCGGTGCGCACGGCCGCGACGCCGGGCATGTCTCCGACCGCGGCCTGGGCCTGCTGGATCGCGAGCATCGCGCCCTTGGCGGGTTGCGCGCCGTTCTGGCCCATGACCCCGATGACGAACGGGAGCCGCGGGGCGTCGAGGTCTCTGCGAACATCGCGGATGAAGTTGCGCAGGTTCTGCTCGTACTCCGTCTCGGCGCCGCCGTATTGGTCGTTCCATCCCTGAAACCAGACGAAGCCGGCGAGTTTGAGGTCGCGCCCCTTCAGCTGCTCGGCGACCACGCCCGGCTGGCGCATCGTCTCACGGATCTCGTCGAGCATCAGGCGGTAGTCGCGGCCGTAGCCCGCTTCGATCTGGCCGCGCGTCGGCGGCTGGTCCTCGCGGCCACGCTTCTTGTTGTTGTTCTCGGTCCGCTTGATCGCGTCGGCGAGCTCCTTCTCTAGCACGGCGTCGGCAGGCAGCCCGGATGACGGCGGCCGAAAGTCCTTACGGATGGACCGTCCGCCCCACGCGGTCTTGATCAGCAGGACCGGCTCGTCGAAGTGATCGCCGACTCTGAGACCGAACGCGTACTCGAGCCCGGTGCGGCCCCTCGAGCCGTAGCCCAACGTCAGCGGGCCCTTGCGCTCGAAGAACTTGATCCAGACGTCATCGCGCGTGACCCAACGCGTGTTCTCGCCTTCGCGAAACGGCGCGAAGAAGTCGCGCGTCGCACCGTCCGTAGCTTGGTGCTCCCACAGCTTGTTCTGCGCCTTGCCCTCCATGTTGGACTGGCCGGCGAGCACGATGACCTTGACGGGGCCTTGTTGCGCGGCGGTGTCGTTGACGAGGGCGGCGCAGGCCACCGCCTGCAGTAAGAAGCTCGAGAGAGAGGCCATCTGCCGATGGTAGCCTCAGCGCGGCGCGCCGCCGCGCCATTCGGCGATTGTGCGCGCGGCGACGCCTTGCAGAAACGTCGCGTCTTCGCGCTCGAGCCGCTCCAAGCCTGGGAGCCGCACCTCGTCCGGGTCATGCGCGACGGGAGGCAAACCGGAGATCGTCGACTCGATCACCATGAGGGCGAGATAGGAGCCCGCGGCGCTGGGGTGCTCACGATCGCGGCTGTACATGTCGAGGTCAGGTCGTTCAGCTTGAGCGTTTTGCCAGGCGAGGCCGACTGGGGCGACTTCGACCTTCAGCTCTGCGGCGACGTCGCGGTGCGCGGCCAGGATCTCATCGAACGAGATCCAATCGAGGCGGTCGTACGCCCACGCCATGAACAAGATCGGGCGGGCGCCGACCTTGCGCGCTGCACCCACGAACTTCGCCGCGTATTGACGAAACGAGGCGACCGTCGCCTCCGGGATGTCCCCTTGCAAGACGACGACGTCCCAGCCGCCGTCGGCGATCCTTGCGGGTGCCCTGCTGCGCCGCCACATCATCTCGAGCGGAGCGCCGCCGCGTACGACGCAGTCGGCTGTATAGCCGAGCGGCGGCGCGCAGCCCTCAGAGAGCGCCTCGAGCTGACGCCAGAGCCCGCCGCGCCAGAAGGTGAAGCTGTTGCCGACGAACAAGGCGCGCGTAGACGGCTGCCGCTCTGGGCTGCGCTCGCTCGCGGGAGCGCTCGACGCGCATGACCAGCCGAGGGCGAGGAGGATCCATACGAGCGGACTTCGCATCGCCAGGGTTATACCGCAAAGCAACGGTGGCCCGTCCCGTCCCGTTCGGCGGCGGTCGGGCTCACGACCGATCAGCGGAAGTCGTCGAGCGAGAGCGTCACGCCGATCGTGGTTGGCTGCGGGCTGTCCTCCACTCGGATGATCCGCCGCGACGACGGCCCGAGCGCGCGCCATGACTCGCCGATCACTTCCCACTCGACGAGATAGGAGCCGGCGTCTGGCACGTAGAACAGCGCGTCGCCGTTGGCGTCGACTTGCGCGGGCTTCGCCCAGAGGTTGGCGTCGTCGCTGGAGGAGTACGGCCGCCCGCGTCGACCGGTATAAATGGTCGAGTCTGGCTGGGCGTCCCCGACGGGCGCGGCCGGGTTGGAGCTACGAACTTGCAAGCGAAGCTGCTCTTGCTGCACGAGCGCGCCCGCTGGCAGCCCGACGTGCATGCGGACCATGAGGCCGCGCTCCAGGCGTATCGTCGCGTCGTCGCGGACGCCGTAGACGGTTTGCCGTCGGAAACCCGGCGCGACCACGAGCAGCTCACACGGTGTCTCGGGGACGAGCAGCCGGACGCTGCCGGCCTCAGCGGGCAAGGCGGTGCGGGGAGCGGTCGCGTTGGTCGAGGGGGCGACGACGACGAAGGCGCCTTCGACCGCGGCGCCCTCCTCATCGAGCACCGAGACGCGCACTGCGTCGACGCCCGCGCCGACCACCTGCTCCTTCAGGGTCACGACTTGGCTTGCGCGGACCTCGACCCCAGCGACCGACGCGAGCGGTGTCGGCGACCCGAGCGCGCGCACGGCGAAGTCGTAGCGGCCAGGTGGGATCGCCGGCCAGCAGTACCGTCCGTCCACGAACCGGTCACCT
>JAYYEE010000054.1:0-8573 GCA_036160175.1 Planctomycetota bacterium | reverse complement strand
CAGGGACAGCTCCACAGAGACCGCGCCGAGCGCGTTGTTCGCCGTGACGGTGTAGGACTGCTCCGGCGCCATCACCTCAGGTGTGCCGGTGATCCGGCCGGTCTGGGTGTCGAACGAGAACCCCTGCGGCAGCGCTGGGTCGATCGCGTACGCGTCGACCGCGCCGCCCGACGTCGTCGGCGCGTTGCTCGCTGGCGAGCCCATCGGGTAGACGGCCGGGTTCTCGGCGTAGGCGAGGTTCGCAGGCGCCGCAGGCTCGTTCGCCGTCGGGGAACCAGCGCCGCCGCCGCCTCCACAAGATACGGTGAGCGTCGCGACGAGCGTCAGGGCGAGAGCAATCAGGCGATCCGTGTAGTTCCGCAAGGATAAGTCCTCCAAGGAACGGATCGACGCGCGCCCGTCGCACGCTGAAGATGGCTACGGCTGCATCGGATCAGATTGAGACGCAGCCACGAAGCGCCCATGAAACCGGCGCTGTAAGACGACGGACTGAGGCTGGCCCGGACAAAAACGCATCCCCGACTTGACCAAATGGCCTGCCCGCTTCGCCCCGCGCGCGCCCTTGCCTCGCACCGAGAGCCGAGGCGCGCCGCGCCGCTCGCGCTCATGCTCTGCTGCGCGTGCCTCGGCGCGCAGGAGGGCCACGAGGCGCCAGCCCCGCAGCGCGTCCGGGTCCGCGCCCTCGACTGCAGGGTCGTGCAGGCGCCGCCGCGCCGCGCCCCGACGCAGTTTCGTGCGGTCGCGTTCTATGGGAGCGTGCCGGGCGCGCTGCAAGACGAGCACGCGCACCTCAGCGAGCTCCACCGGCGCCAAGGATCACGCGGCCTCGAGGTCGCGGTCGCCACCCTGGGGCTGTCAGCGACCCCTGGCGCATGCACCAGATCATCCAAGACGCGGTGAGCTACCTGCACGCATACCAGACCATGGACCTCTTCGACTCGTTGGGCCTCGCCCTGAGCGAGGTCGCCCATGGACGCTTCCGGCGTTACGACCGAGTCCTCGCGGAGGCCCTGTTCTTGAAGGGGCGCGTCGACGCAGCGATCCGGTTGCAGGAACGCCGGCTCGGCTGGGATCGCGCCCGCGATGCCCAGGCGCGCCTGCGTCGTTACCGCGCGGTCGAGCGGCGCCTCGCCGAGGCGAGCGAACGCGCCCGTTGACGCCTACTCGTCGTCGCGCTCAAGGCGGTAGACCCTGCCCTTCTTCTGGATGTAGCAAGTCATCAAGAGCTCGCCGTCCGGCGTCTCCGAGTAGCTCGACGGCGGGAACGGCGCCCCCTTCAGCTTGACGACGTCACCGTCTTTGTTGCACGCCCAGGCGCGCTTGGTGATGACGTCGCTATAGAGATCCCACCCCCGCCGCGCGGGGAGCCCCGCGCCGCGGTAGACGTAGCCGCCGGTGATCGACAGCCCTTCTCGGTGCGAGTAGCTCGCGACCGGAGCGATCGCGTCAGGCGGGGTCGGCAGCTTGCTGCGTCGAGCGTCGAACTCCTCTCCCGCCTCATACGTGTTCCACCCGTAGAAGCCGCCGCGCACCAGCAGGTCGACCTCTTCGACGCGGTTCTGACCGACGTCCGCGGCCCAGAGCTCGCCGGTGCTCCGGTCGAACGACATGCGCCAGACGTTGCGGAGGCCGTAGCACCAGATCTCAGGGCGCGCGCCGTCGACGCCTTGGAACGGGTTGTCCGCGGGCACCGCGTAGCGCGCGACCTCGTTAGACTCCCTCACGTCGATTCGCAGCACCTTGCCGAGCAGCATCTGCAGCGACTCGGAGTTGCCGTGCACGTCGTCCTTGTAGCCGCCGTCACCGAGCGCGATGTAGAGCATCCCGTCCGGGCCGAAGAGGATCGTGCCGCCGTTGTGGTTGCCGTACGGCTGGAACACCTCAAGCACGCGCAGCTCGCTGTCCACGTCGACGACGCGGCGGCCGTCGCGCTCGAGGACCGTGTAGCGCGCGATGATCGACTGTCGGGTGCTCTTGCGCTTGCCGCGCGCCTGCGGCTCCTCGCGTCCGTCAATCTCTTCGGACCAATAGGCCCAGACGTGGCCGTTGTCAGCGTAGGACGGGTCGAACTGGAAGCCGAGCAGGCCCTCCTCCCAGTTGTCCGTCAGCACCTGCTCGCTCAGGTCCAAGAAGACCTCTCGATCGCTCGCAGCGCCGTCGCGGGGCACTCGGTAGACGTAGCCCGGCTGGCATACCACGAACGCGGACTCGGGCTCGCGCGCGTCGTAGGCGACGAACAGCGGTTGCTGGAACGGCTCCTGCCCAGGAAACGCGTCGGCATAGCGGATCGTGGGACCAGCTGGGATCTCGGAGGACTGTCCGAGGCAGGCGCCTGCGGGGAAGCCGAGAGACAAACAGAGTGCGATTCGAAGCATCGGAAGCAGTTTACCGGTCGCGAACGTCAAGCTCCTGCACGGTGTGCCAGGCCGCCCGCTGAAGGATGGACGCCACGGTTTCGGGCAAACCGGCGCTGTAAGCAAGGCCGATAGGCGACTCCGCTCGGAGCGCCGCGAACAGCGTGCACGCCGCAAGGGAACTGCCGGCCAGCGTCGGATGCTTTCCGTCCGCCATCCGGAGCGCGACCTCAGGGTGCGCGTCTGTGACCCTAGCGAACGCGAGCCCGACGGGCGCCACCGCGGCGCCCGCGCGCAGCGCCGCCGCGTCGTAGCCTGCGGCCAGCGACGCGGTCATGCCCGGCGCTCCTTCGTAGGCCCACGTCATCATCAACCACGGCCGCGCGCCCTGCTCGCGCACCTGTTCGCTGCAGCCCGCGGCCGCGCGCAAAAACGCGTCGAGATCGACGAGCGGGCCCCTGCTGTGACCCTGCAGGACGACCGCGTCCCAGCGTTGCTCGGCGAGCCGCTGCCCGAGCCCTGCGCGGTGCTCGGAGAGCGTCCCGCCGGAGAGAGTTAGCGCCCGGATCCCGCGGGTGTCTCCGCCGCGCTCGCGGACCATGGCCCGGTAGAGGTTATGGAGTCCGTTGTTATAAAACGTGAAGCTGTTGCCGACGAACAGCACCCGCGAGGGGGCTGCCTGCTGCGCGGGCCGCGCCAACTTCTCCGGCGCTCGACATGCGGAGCACCCGATCGCCACCATGAGAATCCAGGTGCCAAGCTTGTCGGTCATGTCGCTACGCATAACGCGGACCAACCGCAGCGTCGTCAACCATGCGCCCAGAATCGCGAGCGCTGGCCGAATCGAGCCAGCGGGGGCACAATCGAGGACCATGCCGCGCTCGCTCCTCGGGATCACGTTCGCCTCGCTCGTCACCGCGTCCCTGCCCGCGCAGGTGGCCTGGTGGGACAAGGACCTCGAAGCGGCGCTGACCGCAGCCGCCGACAAACCCGCGGGCATGGTGATGCTCTACTGCTGGCAGGACAGCACCGACTGCTCGGCGATGTTCAGCGGCACGATGTCCGATCAGCAGGTCACCGACCCGCTGGCAGCCTTCGTGTGCATGGGCGTCAAGAACGACGAGGCGGGCAAGGCGACGTGGGAGCGCTACAAGATCCAGGCGACGCCGACGGTCCTGTTCGTCGACCCTGAGGGCGCGGTCGTCGACGCGGTCGTCGGATACGCCACCATCGTCGACTTCGCCGCGAGGCTGAAGCTCGTGCAGGCCGGCGCCGACACGATCCCTGCGCTGCAACAAGAGGTCGACGCCGGCGCCGCGACGCTGCCGCACATGCAGGCGCTGATGCAGAAGCTGCTCGCGATCCAGGAGCCCGACCGCGCGATGAAGGTCATCGACGCGATGATCGAGAAGGACCCCAAGGCCAAGAGCCCCGAGGCCGCGGAGGCGATGCTCTGGAAGATCACGACCGAGACGCTCGGCGACGACCGCGCGCCGAAGGACTTCGACGTCGGTCCGCTGCGGCGATTCCTGAAGGGGCAGCGCAACAAGCGCGTGCAGTTCCTGGGCTACGACCGCCTGGCGCAGGCGCACTGGGCGCGCGGCGAAGTCAAGGAAGCCGCGTCATACGCGGACAAGGCATGGAAGAGCGTGCCGAAGGACCGCGTGATCGACTGGGGCCAGCGAATGACGGGCTTCGCCTACCGCAACTGGAAGGTGCTCGACCAGACCAACAAGTCGATCCTGAAGAACGCGCTGAAGGTCAGCAAGGCGACCTTGAAGGCGATCGAGAAGCGAAACAAGCAGCAGCCCGACCCGTCGTTCCTAGCCAACGCCATGGGGCTTCACGCCGCCGTCTTGATCGTCAACAAGAAGCGTAAGGACGCGCTCGACCTGATGGACGAGGCGATCGCTCTCGACCCCAACAACGCCAACTTCAAGGCCTGGAAGGCCAACTGGCTGCAAGGCAACAAGTAGCAGGACGGGCGTCGCTCAAGCGGCTGCGGCGCCGCGCTTGAGCATCGACAGCAGACGCCACGTCGCGATCACGAGGCCCGCGCCGAGCGCCGAGCCGACCACCGGCAAGAGCAGCCGGCTCGTGCTGACCCACTCCGGCGTCTGCTCGCCGTAGTATCGGCTCGCGCCGTGCGCGAAGCCCGCGACGCTGAGCCAGATCACCAGCACCGCCAGCGACAAGCTGACTAGCAAGATCGAGACCTTGGTGATCGGCGCGTCTATGCGCGCCTTGATCGCGTCGCCCTTGAGCTCAAGCACCAGCCACGATGACGTGCCGAGCAGCACGAGCGAGTCGATGCCGACCGTCGCGCCCATCGCGTGGCCCATCACCAGCTGCGTACCGTGGATCAGGGTGTTGAAGGTCGGCACCGAGATCACGATCGACGTGAACAGCATCCCGACCGTCCAGTACTTCGCCTGCGTCAACCAGCCGCCGCGACCACAGAACTCCGCGTCCGCCTTGCGGCTGGACAGCATCTTGCCCAGGTCGATCATCAGCTTGACCAGGATGATCACCTCCATCATGGACACGATGAAGGCCACCCACTTCACCACCTCGGTCTGCGGCAGGTGGTAGGTGTGGTGCACGTAGTTCGTGAAGCTGTTCAGGCATCCGACGCCGAACAGCCAGAACGCGACCGGAGACTGCGCGTAGGACTTGTCCCGTGAGAGCTTCTCGCCGACGTAGGTCAGCGACCCGTACATCAGGAAGTTGTAGGAGCCGACCAGCGTGCCGCAGGACTTCCACTGCACCTGGAGGTCCCGGATCGGGCTCTCGAACACGCCTGGCAGCAGGTAGGCGTGTCCCTCGACGAAGGTGTAGATGAAGTAGAGGGTGCCGACGGTCCAGAACCAGATGTAGATCGGCTGGCCCCAGAAGCCTTGCTTCAGGCGCTTGAGCAGGTTGGTGGCGAAGCACAGCCAGCCGAGCAGCAAGATGGCGCTGAAGACCGGGTGGAAACCCAGGTACTCACGCCCGGTGCTGATCCCCATCAGCAGCGTCACGAAGATCCCGACGCCCGCGACGATCCAGCAGACCGTGTGGATCCGGAAACGCAGCAGGTCCGCCTTGGTCAGGCCACCGTGGTTGCTGCCCATCCAGTGGTACGCGATCGCGACGCTCGCGCCGAAGATCCACATCGAGGCGAACGCCGTGTGGATCGGGCGCATCGACGTCATGCGGACGCCCAAGTCGTTGAGCGCGGTCGCGACCGAGGGGATGTAATAGAGCGCGCTCATCGCGCCGCCGAAGACCGTGAGCAACACGCAGATCAGCGCCATGCGCACCTGCACGCCGCTGGTCTTGGCGATCATCACGTCCGAGGCTGTCTCGCTCATTTGGCCTTGTACTCCCACCACGGGATCGGCTGGGCTTCCCCGGCGCCGCCGGCCTGCGCCGAGATGCCGGCGCGGTCGTCGTTCATCCACTTCACGAACGCGGTCAGGTCCGCGACTGCAGCTTCGCCCAGGTGTCCCCAGGCCTGCATCCCGCGGTCGGCGCGGCCGTTCTTGATCGTGTCGCGGACGCCGTCGGCGCCGATGCGCGCGATCGCGGTCGTCAGGTCCGGCGCGGTCTGCAGCCCGAGCGGCGTCGCCTGCAGCGGCACGTGGCAGCTGATGCAGTTCATCTTGAACGTCGCCGCGCCGCGCGCGACGGCGTCTCCGGGCGCGACCTCCTGGATCCGGGCGTCGACGGCAGCCAAGGCCACCGCCAGCTCGACCTCGGGGACCGAGCGCGGCACTCCCTGCCCCATCTCGGCCAGCTCCTCGAAGAAGACCCACAGGGCGTCGATTTCACCGTCCGACAAGTGGAAGGCCGGCATCTGCGCCGTGCCGTTCTTTAAGACATCGACCACCCGCTCATCCGTCATCCGGAGGCCGTAGTTGGTCAGGTCCGGGCCGAGGAAGCCGCCGAACCCGTGGATCTGGTGGCAGGTCTGACAGTTGTATTCGTGCCAGACGCGCCGCCCCTCGAGCGCGTCCTCGGAGAGGACCTCGAAGCGGACCGCCGCCGTGTCGTCGGCGTAGACCATCGCGGTCTGGATGGCGAACGATGCCAACAGACCCCCCATCAAGAGCTTGCGCTGGACGAGTTTCACGGCCGAGACGTTAGCGGCTCAGGCGCGGCGTCGCTGGCAAAATCCCGCTCAGGCCCGTCAGCCTGCTGTTACGGACGGGCATCGGCCACGGTGCGCAATTTGACCTCTACGCGGTGGGAGCGAGCGCTCAGTCGCGCCCGGCGCGCTGGGTCGCGGCGACCAAGGCGCGCACGCCGACGCGCAGCGCAGGCCCGTAGTCCGGGTAGTAGCCGCCGCTGTGCAGACCGGGCACAGCGCCTGCCTCGCGCAGCCGCGCGAGGCGCGATGGCGCGACCGTGCCGAGCCGGAACATGCAGAGCGGTACACCCTGCCCGCGCAGCCGGCCGAAGTCCTCGGCCACCATCGCAGGCGCGATCTCGACGACCTGCGCCGCGCCCAGGGCTGCCGCGATTCCGTCCCGCACCTTGGCGGTCAGCGCCGCGTGGTTGCGCAGCGCGGGCGTGCTCTCGCTGAACTCGACCTTGGGCGCCGCCGCTCCGCACGAGGCGGCCGCGGCCGCGGCCTTGCGCCGGATCGCCGCGAGCATCTGCTCTCGCACCTCGTCGGTGTAGCTACGGATCGTCAGCTGCAGGTGGCACGACGCCGGGATGATGTTGTGCTTCTGCCCGCCGTGGATCGAGCCGACCGTGACCACGCACGCGTCAATCGGGTTGACCTCGCGCGACACGATGGTCTGTAGGTCGAGCACGAGCTTGCTCGCTTGCACGATCGGGTCGACCGTCAGGTGCGGCGCGGCGCCGTGCCCCGAGCGGCCGTAGAGCGTGATGTCGCAGCTGTCGACGTTGGCCATCGCGGGCCCCGCGCGCAGCCCGACCTGGCCGACCGGGAGGTCGTGCGCGGTGTGCAGCGCGATCGCGTAGTCCGCGCGCGGGAAGCGCGTCAGCAGGCCATCATCGATCATCCGGTCCATCCCGCCCGAGCGCTCCTCGGCGGGCTGCAGCTGAAAGACCAGGGTCCCCTGGAACGCGTCCCGGTGCGCGGCGAAGTAGCGCGCCGCGCCGATCAGGCAGGTCATGTGCAGGTCGTGGCCGCAGGCGTGCATCACGCCGATCGCTCGGCCGTCGGCGCTCTCCGCGCGGATCTTGGACGCGTAGTCTAAGCCGGTCTCCTCGGCGACTGGCAACCCGTCCATGTCCGCGCGCAGCAGCGCGACCGGCCCGTCGCCGCAGCGCAGCACCCCGACGACGCCGTTGCCCCCGACCTTCTCGGTGACCTCGACGCCAACGGCGCGCAGCTCTTTGGCCATGCGCGCCGCCGTCTCAAACTCTCGGAACGAGAGCTCCGGGTGCTGGTGCAGGTGCCGATAGAGGCCCTCAAGGTGCTGTTGGTCGCCGTCGAGGAAGGCCTCGACGGGCTGCTGAGCGAGACCAACCGAGGACGCCGCGAGGGCGACGGGCAGAGCGAGCGCGCGCATGCGCCTAGTGTGCCGGACGATCAGCGCGGCGTCACCTGCTCGACGTGCAGCACCTCGCTGCCTGCCGACGTCGCGACCGCGAACGGGAACCGCTGGCTCGACGACGCCGCCCCGTAGCGCCCGCGCTTGTCGAGCGCGATGAAGCACGCGCTCAGGTCGTAGCCGCGCGGATCTTTCGCCGCCATGCGGTGGATGGCCTCCTCGCACGCGGCCTGCGGGTGCATGCCCTGGCGCATCAGCTCCACCACGAGGTAGGTGCCGCAGTGGCGCATGATGTTCTCGCCGACGCCGGTCGCGCCCGCGGCGCCGACCTCGTTGTCGACGTAGAGCCCGGACCCGAGGATGGGCGAGTCACCGACCCGACCCGGGACCTTGCCACCCGCGCCGCTGGTGGAGCATCCACCAGCGAGGTGGCCGTCAGCGTCCCGCACCAGCAAGGCGATCGTGTCGTGACCGCGCGTGTCTGGGTCTTTCGGGCGCCGCCCCGCCTGCCACGCGTTCTTCATCGGGGTGTAGGCGTCCACGTCTACGGACTCGACGCCGTGTTGAAGGGCGAACCAGCGGGCGCCCTCGCCCACCAACATCACGTGGCGGCACTGCTCCATGACGAGGCGCGCGACGGTGATCGGATAGACGATCCCCTCGAGCCCCGCGACGCTGCCCGCCTTGTGCCCGGGGCCGTCCATGATGC
>JAYYEE010000053.1:0-22155 GCA_036160175.1 Planctomycetota bacterium | reverse complement strand
CGGCAAGACGACGCTGCTCCGGCTGCTCGCGCGCGACGGCGCACCCGCAGGCGGCGCGCTCAAGCACGCGCACAACCTGCGGATCGGGTTCTTCAGCCAAGAGAAGACCGACCTGCCGCACTCGGGCACAGTCCTCGACGCCCTGCGTGAGCTCGACCGCACCATCGACGACGGCGCGCTGCGCGACCACCTCGCGATGTTCTTGTTCGTCGGCGACGAGGTCGAGAAGCCGGTCACGGACCTCTCCGGCGGCGAGAAGCAGCGCCTCGCGCTCGCGCGCATGACACGCGCGCAGTTCGACCTCTTGTGCCTCGACGAGCCCACCAACCACCTGGACGTCGCGGGGACCGAGGGGCTCGAGCAAGCCCTCAAGGAATTCCCCGGGACGGTGGTGCTGATCACGCACGATCGCCAGCTCGTCGAGGAGGTCGCGGACCGCGTGCTCTGGGTCGAGGGTGGTCGGGTGCGGACGTTCGACCAAGGGCTGGAGCAGTGCCAACGGACCCTCGCCGAGGAGCGCTCGGCTGCTCGCGCCGCCGAGTCCGCTTCCAAGGAGCGCGCGGCCGCTGCAGCTGCCGCCGCGGCCGCGCCGAAGCTCGCGCGCGAGACCGGCAAGATCCGCAACCCGCTGATGTTCGCGCGGCTCGAGGACAAGATCATGGAGCTCGAGGGCGAGGTCGCCTCTGTGCAGGCGTCGATGCTCGAGCCCGAGAACTACGCCAGCGCGCAACGAATGAAGGGCCTGCAAGCAGACGAGGCGCGGCTCAAGCAAGAGCTGGCCGACGCATACGAGCAGTGGGAGAACTGGCAGTAGCGACGAGCGCCGCCCGCGCGCCTCGCGGTTCGGCTACGCTGAGGCCGCCCGCCATGACGTCGCCCGCCGCCGCCTTCCTCGTTGGAGCCCTGCTCTGCTCACTCGCCGCGCCTGCCCTGACGCAGTCCGCTGTGCCAGTGCAGGCCAAGGCCGAGGTCGACGCGAGCAAGCTCGCGACGACCGGCCGCGCGAACCTGCGGCTCCGCTTCACCGCCGAGACGAAGCTCAGAGCGCCGCTCGCGATCCGGGTCGAGCTGCGTTCCGGCAGCGAGATGATCCAGCGGCGCGACCACGCGCCGCCGACGCCGACGACGGAGTGGCGCCCCGAGCAAGAGGTCTCCTACTCGCTCCCGCTGTATTTCCCGCTGACGCCGAAGACCAACGGCGATGTGCGCGTCCTCGTCGGGTTCCTCGACCCCGAAGAAGAGGACCCGCGGCCGCCCCTCTCGCGGGGGCGCAGCAGCGGCGGCCTCGTGCAGCTCGCCACGTTCCGGTTCCCAGAGCTCCAGGCCCAGGTCACGGCGGCCTCGGTCGCAGCCACGGTCGCCGACGCGCTCACGCTCGCGAAGACAGACCCCCGCGCCGCGTGGGACCAGCTCGAGTTCTCGTTCCGGCGCACCGACGCTTACCCGCTCAAGCGCGAGCTGCAGCGCGCTCTGCTCAAGGTCGGCAAGATGCCGCCCGCGGAGCTCTCCTTCGAGGAGGCCGGCATCGTGAAGCGCCGCGTCGACAGCGAGCGAGCGCGCTACCTGCGCCAGGTGGCCGGGCGCCTGTACGACCGCGGCCGCCTGTTCGCAGCGCTCGTCCTCCTCGACGAGGTGGGCGGCGCCCTGCGAGAGGACGCCGACCGCGCCGTGATCGGCGCGCTCGACCAGGCCAAGCGCGTCACCAAGGACCGCGACGGCATCGCCGAGCAAGTGTTCGCGATCGACAAGGAACAGCAGGCCGAGGTCAAGGCGCTCGCTGAAGAGTACAAGGACGAGGCGGCGCGTATGGCCTTCGGCCTCAAGCTCGCGAAGGACAAGCAGCGGCGCCCGGTCGCGCGCGAGTTGATCCGCACGATCGAATTTACGCCAGAGCTGCGCGAAGAGGCCGCCGAGGCGCGCCGAGAGATCGAGCGCGGGTGGCTCAAGGACGTCCCGGCAGACCAGCGCAAGGAGGCCGACGCCGCGCTCGAGCATCCGTGCTGGGCGCGGACCTCGCAGCGGGTGAGCCACCGCTTCGTGCTGATCGGCCCAGAGAAGCTGCTGAAGGGCGTCCCAGCGGACAGCCTGCTGCTGTTCGACCTCGCGTACCTCTACCAGACCGACCTGTTCGGCCGCGTGCCCAACCCGCAGGGTGACCGCGTCACGGTCTACTTCAAAGAGCTGTGGGAGTTCGGCGGCGGCGTCGGCGGCGGCAAGACCATCGACATCGGTCGCGCCGACCCAAACCGCAAGAAGCAGCGCGTCGACGGCGGGCTCTTCTATCACGAGCTCGCGCACTGCGTCGACGACACCAACCCGATCTACCCAGGCTTCCGCGAGGGGCTGGCCGACTTCGCCGCGGCCTTCACCTACCACGAGCTCGGCCAGGTCGCGCAGGCGCGCGCTGCGATCGGCGCGGCCCGGCGCGCGTTCCTCGGCGACTACCTGGAGCGCGACCTCGAATACTGGCGCATCCCCAACTACGGACCGAGCGCTGGCTTCTTTCTGCACTTCATCCAAGAGCACGGCAAGGCTGCCGGGGGCGGCTACGAGTGGCAGCGGTACCGCAAGTTCTTCCGCGACTACCGGAAGCGCGCCGTCGACGACGGCCGCACGCCGACCCTGGCGCGGGCGTTCGCGTTCCACCTCGTCGAGGCGTTCGGGGACGCGGCGTTCGAAGACCTGCTGACGTTCCGGTGGCCGCTGCTGAAGCAGGACCTCGCCGCGATCAAGGCCGAGCAGCAGGCCGCGCGGCGGCCCAGCTCGATGGGCGGCCTCGCCGAGGCCCCCGGGTCGCCGGTCCCGCGGGACGTGACCGCGCGCCGTCTGCGCCGCGAGCAAGCCGACGCCAGCGACCACGAGTTCGAGCTGGGCGTCGTGCAGGACTGGTGGGTCATCGGCCCCTTCAAGAAGCGCGGCGTCGACCCCGACGCCTACCGCTTCGCGCCGGAGCTCGAGGTCGACCTCGACAAGCGCTACGAGAGCATCAACAACAACCCGACGTGGCGTCGCCCGGGCCGCAAGCCGGTGACGGTCGACGCGAGCGGGTGGCTGACGTTCCACTTCTCGTACATGGACAACAGCGCGATCTACGCGCTGACGCACGTGAAGGTCGAGCAGGAGACCGACGCGTGGCTCCACGTCCGCGGAGACGACGACGTCACGGTCTTTGTCGACGACCAGCTGATCGGCAAATACTCCAACATCGGCCGCGGGCTCGGGCCCTGGCGACCGAACTGGACGGTCAACCTGCCGGACGCCGCGCGCTTCCGGCTGCCGCTGCAGCCGGGGCGGCACAAGGTGCTGCTCAAGGTGCGTAACCGCAACGCCAGCTCGGGTTGCACGCTCGCGATCGCGCAGCGCAACGGCACCGCGCTGCCAGGATGGGTCACGGACGCAGAGCCCGCGGCGCAGGTCGATAACCGCATCGAGTTCCCCGACGGCAAGCGCTGGCGGCAGCGGCTCAAGCTCAAGGGCAGCACCAAGAGCTCCGTGCGCAAGCTCGACCGAACGGTCGGCGAGTGGCGCGTGCGCAACAAGGCCATCGAGGGCGTCTCAACCAACCGCGGCGTCGAGTGGCGGAAATACACCGTGCGCCCAGGCTTCCCCAAAGACTCGCCGTCGAACCTCGCCTGGCTCCCAGAGAAGGCCACCAAGGACCTCGACGCGTTCCTGCTGCGCGTCGACCTTGCTGAGGGCGCGCGCGCGCCGAAGCTGTGCCTGACGTTCCAGGGTGACGGCATGCGCGACGGGCTATCCGGCTGGACGCTGATCCTCAGCCCGCGCGGCAACAAGCAGGTCCAAGCGCGCATCGAGCGCTACGACCGGCTGGTCTACCAGAGCGACGTCGTGCCGTACGAGTCTGACCCGAAGAAGCCGACCGCGCTCGTGCTGCATTACTGGGCCAACCGACTGACCGTGCGAATCGGCGAGCAGGTGCTGTTCGATCAGGCGCCCATTCGCAAGATCGACGGGAGCACGCGCATCGGCCTCGCGACCTGGGGCCCGCAGCTGCGGGTCTCTGAGATCGAGCTGCGCGCGCCGTCGCGCACGCGCTGAGCGCCTGCTCAGCCTCCAGCCTGTTTGAGCAAGTCTTCGACCACCTGCAGACCCGGCCGGAGCGCGGCGGCCCGCTGGAGCTCCACGCGCGCGGCGGCCTTGCGCCCTTGGGCCAAGAGCACGCGGCCGAGGTTGAGCTGCGCGTTGAAGTAGCTCGGGTTGAGCCGGAGCGCGATCCGATAGTGCCGCTCGGCGACGTCGAGCCGATCGGACGCGTAGTTGGCGGTGGCGAAGTTCTGGTGCGCTTCGGGCGCGTTGGGCAACGCCTGCACCGCCGCGCCGAAGTGGCCCAGCGCGCCCTCGTCATCGCGGCGGAGGGCGCAGATCGTGCCCAGCTGCATGTGCGACATGGCGTGGCCAGGGTCGACCTGCAGCGCGCGGCGGAAGTCGCGCTCGGCCTGCTGCGGCTGCTGGCGCATCCCCGCGAGCACGCCGCGCTCGAACCAGACGTCCGGGGCGCCTGGCGAGATCTCGCACGCGCGGTCGATGCACCGCTGCGCGACGCCCCAATTGCGACGCGCCCGCTCGAGGCGCGACTTGCGCATCAAGAGGTTCCAGGCGTTCGGTAGCTTCTCCAGGTCTCGGTCGACGCTCGCGAGCGCGAGCGCGTCGCGGGCCTGCGGACTCTGCACCGTCAGCGAGAGGGTCAGCGTCGCCATCTCGTCGGTGGACTCCTGGCCGAAGCGCACGCGCTGCGGCGGCCTGATCGGGTTGTTGTCGTTGTCCTCGCTGTTGTCGTAGACGTATTCCATCTCGACGCGCGTGCCCGCCGGCAGCGAGACCGGCTCTCGGTAGAGGTAGTCGTCCTGCCAGTCGAAGTCCCACGCGTCGATCGCGAAGAGCCTCTGCTTGGAGCCGTCGGGTAGCGTCGCTGTCGCCGACATCCGTCGACAGACGTAGTGCGCGTGCGGATAGATCGCGTGCAGCGCGACCGGCACCGGCAGCACGAGGTGGTCCCGGACGACGACGTCGCGCGCGCCCGGCGCGAGGTCGATCTCCTCGGAGAACAACATCACCAGCTCATATGGCTGCCGCATCCCCTCGTCCGTGAACCAGACGCCGATCTTGGGGCGCACCCGCTCGGGCTTGCCGACCGGCACCGCGTGCAGCTGCAGGACGAAGTCGTCGCCCGGGAAGAGCCGCCACGACATCCCCTTGGGGCTGCGCCGGACGGTCTTGCCCGGCGTCCAGCCGAGGAAGTGCCCGTCCGGCGGCGCCGCTGCGCCGAGCGTCATGCCAGCGAAGCCGGGCGCAGGGTCGCGCGCGTCGGCCTGCCGGGAGCGGCGAGTCCGGTCGACGCCGAGCACCGCGTGGTGCACGGCGCGGTTGCCGGGCAGGATCTCGACCGCCGCCACGAAGCGCATCCGGTCGAGCGCGACCGGCACGACGAAGTTCCGCACGATGTCCGCGCCCGACGCTGGCACGGCGAGCGCGTCAGGCATCTCGAGCACGAGGTCCGGCGCGCCGAGCTGCCAGCCCGAGGCGAACTGCGGCGGCGCCGGCTCCCGCGCGGCGTCCCCGCGCGGCGCGCCAGCCGCGACCCACGCGGCGATCGTCGCGACGTCCGCGGCTGCGAGGCGTCGGTCGCCGACGAAGTCCCCGTGGACGGGCTGCCACGGCGGCATGTAGCCGTCGTTGACCACCTCGAGCACGAACGCGCGCTTCTTGAAGACGTCCTCGAACGTGCGCAGCGAGAACGGCGCGGGCTGCCCTGGGCGGTGACACGGCGTGCACGACCGGTGGACGATCGACGCGACCTCACCCGCCCACGTCGGCGCCTGCGCAGGCAACGCGCTCCAGAGCGCCAAGGTCAGCAGTGCGTATCGAGCGAGCGTCATGCGGTCTGGTCTCCGAGTCGCTCAGCCTAGCTGGTCGCGCGGGCGCTGCGGCACTTCTTGTCGTTCGCAGACAGATCTGCAGGAACCGCATCCAGCTTGCGGCGCCGCGTCGCTATCCTCTTCGCCGCGAACCTGGATCAACACCGTGACCGACCTGCACCAACATCTGCGCGAGCGCGTGCTCGCAGCCGTCGCTGACATGGGCCTCGAGCGCGACGCAGTCGAAGGCCTCGTCCGCCTCGACCCGCCCAAGAACCGTGACCACGGCGACGTCGCGCTGGGCGCGTTCCAGCTCGCCAAGCTGCTCAAGCAGCCGCCGCCGGCGGTCGCGGCGGCGTTGGTCGAGAAGGTCACACCCGACGACGTCGTCGAGTCGGCGCAGGCGGCCGGCCCGTTCGTGAACTTCAAGTTCCGCCGCGCGGCGATGGCCGAGCAGGTGCTGACGGCGATCTCCAGCGACGCCGCCCCCTACGGCCGCGCGCCGCGCAGCGACGCGGTCGTGTGCATCGACTTCAGCTCGCCGAACATCGCCAAGCCGTTCCACATCGGCCACATGCGCAGCACGGTGCTCGGCAACGCGCTGTGTCGCATCCACCGCCACCTGGGCGCCGAGGTGCACGGCATCAACCACCTCGGCGACTGGGGCATGCCGTTCGCCAAGATGATGACGGCCTACATGCGCTTCGGCGACGAGCAGGAGCTGCACAAGTCGCCGATGCGCTACATGTTTGACCTCTACAAGCGCTACGGCCAGGAGGCGGCCGCCGACCCTGCGCTCGACGCCGAGGCGGCGGCGCACTTTAAGGCGCTAGAGAGCGGCGACGACAACGAGCAGCGGCGCATGTGGCAGCTGCTCCGCGACGAGTCGCTCCAGGCCTTCCAGGGGCCGTACTCGCGCCTCGGCGTGACGTTCGACCACATCACCGGGGAGTCGTTCTTCGAGGACAAGATGGAGGCGGCGATGCAGCGCGTCGAAGCCGCCGGCGTGCTCGAAGAGAGCGAGGGCGCCGAGGTCGTCACGCTCAAGGAGCAGGGCATCAAGGTGCCGTGCCTGCTGCGCAAGTCCGACGGCACGACGCTCTACCACACGCGCGACCTCGCAGCGGCGTTCTACCGCGAAGAGACTTTCCGCCCGACCCGCATCCTCTACGTCGTCGGCGCCGAGCAGAAGCTCCACTTCGCGCAGCTGAAGGGCGTGCTGACCAAGATGAGCGAGCCCGTCGCCGACGCGGTCGAGCACGTGCCGTTCGGGCTCGTCTTGTCCAAAGGGCCAGAGGGTAAGTGGGAGAAGTTCGCGTCGCGCAGCGGCAACGCGGTCTTCCTCGACGAGATCCTCGACGAAGCCGTGAACAAGGTCCGCCAAGTCATCGCCGAGAAGAACCCGGACCTCGAAGACCCAGAGACAGTCGCCGAGCAGGTCGGCGTCTCGGCGATCGTCTTCAACGACCTGAAGAACGGCCGCATCAAGGACGTCAAGTTTGACTGGGACGCGATGCTCAACTTCGAGGGCGAGACGGGGCCGTACGTGCAGTACGCGTGCGCGCGCCTGAGCTCGATCCTGCGCAAGGCTGGTGACGCCGTCCCCGCGGTCGACAGCGTCGACTTCGCCCACCTCGCCGACGCCGAGAACGTGCTGCTGACGATGATGGCGTTCGGCGCCGCCGTGCAGCGCGCCGCGGACCAGTCCGAGCCGAGCGTCGTGACCAACTACACGATCGCGCTGGCGGGCGAGATCCACAGCTACCTCGTCGATCACCACGTGCTCGGCGCCGAGCCCGCCGTGCGGGACGCGCGCCTCGTGCTCGTCGACGCGGCGCGCAAGCTGCTCACGACCGGGCTCGGCTTGATCGGCGTCCCGGCGCCCGAGCGGATGTGAGCGCCGCGCGTTCGAACGACTGTTGGAAGCTCGCAGCGCTCCTATTGGCTGCGCTCGCGCTCTGCAGCTGCCAGTCCTGGGGCAAGGTCGTGGTGCTCGTCATCCCGCCAGAAGTGTCGGCCGAAGGCCTCTCAGACGCGCAGCTGCGCCACCGCGCGTTCGCGAGCGACTGCGTGATGTTTTTGGGCCGACAGCGAGACGACGGGATCGCGCTCCTCCCGCACTTCCGTGTCCGCCACAGCACGACGAGCAGCTACCTCCCTCAAGAGGCCACCATGTCGGCGCCGCTGCACGTCTCGGCCCCGCTGATCGTCGACCGATCCGCGTTCCAGCGCGACGACCTGTGCCTGTTTCTGCGGGGCAGCCCCAACGACGCGTGGCGGCGGATGGCGCTCGGGCCCGCGACGCGCCGCGCGGCGGCGGCGTCAGGGCGCCTCGCCCTCCCGCCGATCGAGACGCTCCCGCTGCTGCGCTGAATCCACCGCGAGCGCGCGACGAAGAGCAAGGCACGCTGCGCCTCCCCCTTTCAACGCTATGTCACCCGCGCTCTTCTTCACGACGCTGATCCTGGCAGCCGCTGCCTGGAAGGGCGCGCTCCTCTACCGAAGCGCCGCTGACGAGACGACGCGAGACCCCGCTGAGATGACCGCAGAGAGCACGAAAAGGCGGCCCGCCATCGACCTCGAGGCGCCGGCCGAGTTCCAGACCGCCACGTTCGCGCTCGGTTGATTCTGGACCCCTGACTCCCGGTTCGGGAGTCTCGACGGCGTCCTGCGCACCCGCGTCGGCTACTGCGGCGGCACGACCGCGTCGCCGACCTATCGCAAGATCGGCGACCACGCAGAGACCATCCAGATCGACTTCGACCCCGCCCGGGTCAGCTACGACCAGCTGCTTGAGATCTTTTGGACGACGCACAATCCGTGTCGCCGACCGTGGAGCCGGCAATACATGTCCGCGGTCTTTTACGCGGACGAAGCCCAGCGCGAAGCGATCGAGCGGACGCGCAAGCTGTTTGTCGGTGAAGAACAGACGGTCCACACCGAAGTGGCTCCGCTCGACCGCTTCTGGATCGCCGAGGACTATCACCAGAAATACCGCCTTCGCCACGAGCCAGCGCTCTACGAGGAGCTGCGCGCGATCTACGGAGAGGAAGCCGACTTCGTCAACTCGACCGCGGCGGCACGGATCAACGGCTACCTCGAAGGGCACGGCAGCCGTCGGCAGCTCGAGGCCGAGCTCTCCAAGCTCGGACTCAGCGATGACGCGCAACGCGCGCTGGTCGAGATGCACCGCTGACTGCGCGCGACCCCGGCAGGCAGGGCGCCCATCCGTCAGCGGCGCGGCGCAGTCACAATGGGCGGCTCGGCGAGCGCTTGAGCCACCAGGTGCCGAGGTAGAACAGCGGCGTGTCGGCGAGCGCGACCAGCGTCTTGAAGAGCCACGCCGAGAGGATCAGCGAGAGCATCTCTTCGCCGCTCTGCTTGCCGACGAACAGCACGAACACCACCAGCGCCGAATCGAGCAGCTGCGAGCAGACCGTCGAGGCGTTGTTGCGCAGCCAGAGGTGCTTGCCCTTGGTCAGGTCTTTCCAGAAGTGGAACAACCGCACGTCGACGAATTGCGCGCACAGATACGCGATCATCGAGGCGCCGATCACGCGCCAGGTGTTGGCGAACACCCCGTTGAAGGTCGCGTCGTCGACCGGGCTGAACGACAGCGCCGGCAGGCTCGCGCCGAGCCAAATGGCCAGCAGCGCGAACAGCGACGCGGCGAACCCCGCCCAGACGACGCGGTTGGCGCGGCGGCGCCCGTAGAGCTCAGACAAGAGGTCCGTCGCGAGGAACGTGAGGGGATACGGCAAGATGCCCGCCGAGACCTCAAAGACGTGCACGCCGAGGTCCAGGCTCACGAACTTGTTCGCGATCAGGTTGCAGACGACCAGCGAAGAGAGGAAGACCGCCGCGAGCAGCAGGAACGCGAAGTCGATCGGCCGATCGTCGCCGTCTTGGTGCGAAGCGCCGTCCATCGCTACTCCCAGCGCAGGGTCTCGAGGAAGTCGATGACGCCGCCGCAGTTGACCTGGTGGCACGCGATGCAGCCGTTGACGACTGTGTTGTAGGACGCCTGGCTCGGCGCCTCGTCGAACGCGCGCACCGTCGCGAGGTAGCTCTGGGCGCGGCCGTCGTAGCCCTGGTTGCGCTCCTTCGGGTTGGTCGGCCACGCGCACCGCATGGTGTGATGCGATGGCCACATCTTCTGAGCAGACTCCCTGTTCTTGAGGCGTAGGCGGTTCTCTTTCAGCTGCTCGACCATCGCGCGCATCAGCACCGCGAGCTCGCTGTCGCCGTTGGGATTGCGCGGCGACGCGATCAGATGGCCTGGCGCGCCTGGCTTGTCCGGGTCGAGCGCGGTCTGCAGGTTGCAGTCCGAGTCGTCGTAAGGGTCAGCAGCGAGCGCGCTGGCGGACTCCGCAGGGGTCTCGCCGCGCGCCATCGTGGCCTCTTCCGAGCACGAGCACAGCAGCGCGAGGAGCAGAGAGAGCGTCATGGATCGGATCACAGCCCCGGTGATGCTCGGCGTGCGCGCGGCGGCGCGCAAGCCGGTTCGACGAGAACCGCGCAGGAGGCCTCAATCCGCAGTTTGGCGGGCGCTCGCGGGCGCTGGTCGCTATCCTGCTCGCCCCGCGACCGCGGCAGCAAGCACATGCGCGACAAGATCCACATCGGTTACGGCCAAGGGTTCTGGGGCGACTCGATCCTCGGGCCGGTCCGCTTGGTCAACGAAGGGCCGATCGACTACCTCGCCCTCGACTACCTGGCCGAGGTCACGATGAGCATCATGCAGAAGCTCAAGAGCCGGAACCCCGACGCCGGCTACGCGACCGACTTCGTGCGCATGCTCGACCGAACCCTTGAGCAGATCGCGGACAAGGGCGTCAAGGTCATCGCCAACGCAGGCGGCGTGAACCCGGACGCCTGCCTCAACGCCGTCCTCGACCTCGCCAAGAAGAAGGGCATCCAGGGCCTCAAGGTCGGCATCGTCGAGGGCGACGACATCCTGACGCGCGTGCCCGAGCTGCTCAGCAGCGGGCACGACATGAAGAACATGGACGACGGCCGCCCGCTGTCCGACGTGCAGGACAAGCTGCTGAGCGCCAACGCCTACATCGGCGCGTTCTCGGTCGCCGAGTGCCTCGCCAAGGGCGCGCAGATCGTGATCTGCGGCCGCGTCACCGACCCGGCGCTGGTCGGCGGCCCGATGGCGCACGAATTCGGCTGGCAGCCGACCGACTACGACAAGCTCGCGGCGAGCACCGTCGCCGGCCACATCGGCGAGTGCGGCGCGCAGTGCACCGGCGGCAACTACACCCGCTGGCGCGACGTCGACGACTTCGTGCGCATCGGCTACCCAGTCATCGAGGCCACGCCGGACGGCACTTTCACCGTCACCAAGCACGAAGGCACCGGCGGCCTGCTGACGCGCGACACCGTCGTCTCGCAGCTGCTCTACGAGATGGGCGACCCCAACAACTACCTCGGTCCTGACTGCGCGGCGGACTTCACCAGCGCGAAGATCGAAGAGGTCGGCCCCAACCGCGTGCAGGTCTCCGGCGTCAAGGGCAGCGCGCCGACCGACACCTACAAGGTCTCGCTTAGCTACCAGAACGGCTACAAAGCGACCGGTCAGCTGACCATCGCAGGCCCCGACGCGATCGAGAAGGCGAGGCTGTGCGCCGACATCGTCTGGGGCCGCCTCGCGCTGGACGGCTGCGAGTTCGCCGACGACGAGAAGATGGTCGAGTTCGTGGGCGCGGGCGTCACGCACGCCGGCATCCTCGAGTCGGAGAACCCGCCCGAGGTCGTGCTGCGCATGGGCGTGAAGTGCGCCGACAAGGCCCGCGTCAACCGCTTCGGCAGCGAGCTCGTGCCGCTGGTCACGTCGGGGCCGCCGGGCGTCACCGGCTTCGCAGGCGGCCGCCCCAAGGCGACCGACATCGTCGGCTACTGGCCAGCGCTGCTCGACAAGACCCAGGTCCAGACGCGCGTGCGCGTGGAGGAGTCGTAATGGCGAAGGTGAAGCTCAGTGAGTTCGCGATGGCCCGCAGCGGCGACAAAGGCGACGGCAGCAACGTCGGCGTCTTCGTCACCAACGAGGCCGACTACGAAGTGATCAAGCGCGAGCTGACCGTCGAGCGCGTCAAGGAGCACTTCCGGGACATCTGCTTCGGCGAGATCACCCGCTATGAAGCCCCGAACATGCTCGCGCTCAACTTCCTGCTGCGCGACAGCCTCGGCGGCGGCGGCAGCGAGAGCCTCAAGACCGACGCGCAGGGCAAAACCCACGGCCTGGGCCTGCTGGAGCTCGAGGTCGAGCGCTGACCTGGCCGCCGCCTAGAGCGGCGTCAGCATCAGCTTGCGGAACTCGCAGCGCGCGCCCTCGGCCTGGATCGCGATCTGCCCGCGATCTGCCGTGCAGTCGAAGCCGTCGTTGGCCTTGTCGCCGTTGATCCAGATGTCAATGCGGCGGCCGCGGCACTCGATGACCATCTCGTTCCACTCGCCCAGCGGGTTCTCGGAGCCGTCCGTCAGGTTCTTGATGCGGCGCGACTGCCCCTGCTCGCCGCCCCACTTCTCGGGCTTGCCGCCGCGCCGACTCGCCATGTCGGGCACCGCGATGTTTTCGCCGATGCACCAGAAGTCCCCGGCGTTGGTGTGGTGCAGCTGACACTCGATCGACTGCGGGAACATCTTGTAGAGCCGC
The DNA here is from genome assembly GCA_036160175.1 of Planctomycetota bacterium. Taxonomy (GTDB): domain Bacteria; phylum Planctomycetota; class UBA1135; order UBA1135; family UBA2386. The sequence goes on along the minus strand of JAYYEE010000053.1, from coordinate 9,618 downwards.
CGCGGCGTCGAGCTGTGCACGAGCACGCCGCAGTTGCCAGGCTTGCCAGGCCAACGCCACTCGACCGTGAGCCGATAGTCGCGGTAGACCGCGTCGGTGATCAGGTGGCCTTGCGGGTTGCCGCAGCTGATCAGCACGCCGTCCTCGACGACGAAGGACGGCGGCAGCTCTTTGCCGCCGTCCGCCGAGGGGATGTCGGTGTGCCAGCCGGCGAGATCCGGGCTAGGGATCAGCGACCGTGACGTCGCGCCGCAAGCGGCCAGCGCGGCAGAGAGGAGCAGGAGCAGAGTCGGCTTCATGGGGGCGCAACCATAGCGTCGCGCGACCCCGATCCCGACTAGGTCCTGGTCACGCGATCGCGGCCAGCGCGCGCTCGACCTTGTCGGCCTCGGCCGTCTTGGCGGCGAACGCGACGATGTCCCCTCTGCGCTGGAGGTCTCGAGCCTCCTGCAGCAGCTTGCGGTGGAGCTTCTCCAGACGACGACGCTTGAACCACTTGAGCATGACTGCGCTTCGCCCGCGCGCGGTGCGCGGATTCGCGCCGCCCTGCGGTAACGTGCAGCCGTGACCAAACTCGCCGAGGTGATGCTGCCGGGGGCGCCGCTCTCGGAGACCGTCGCGTTCTTCTGCGAGCGCCTCGGCCTGCGGCTCTGCTCGATCCAGCCGGCGGACGAGCCACAGGTCGCCGTGCTCGAAGGCTGCGGGCTGCGGCTCCGCCTCGACGCCTGCGCCCGCGGCGACGCGGGGGTCTTGCGGGTCGACGCCACCGCAGACGAACAGCTCATCGCGCCGAACGGCACTCGCGTCCTGATGCGGCGGCCCGAGGCGCTCCGGACGCCGCCGGCCTCAGGCGACCTCACCGTCGTCAGCGCGCCGCGCGCGACCGACTGGACGGTCGGCCGGGCGGGCATGCTCTACCGCGACCTGATCCCAGGGCGCCTCGGCGGCCACGTCGTCGCGTCTCACATACGCATCCCGCGCGGCGGACCCGTGCCCGACGACGTGCACTTCCACGACGTCGCGGTGCAGGTGATCCACTGCGTGCGGGGGTGGGTCCGCCTCGTCTACGAAGGTCAGGGGGCGTCGTTCGTGCTGCGCGCGGGGCAGACCGTGCTCCAGCCGCCGCGGATCCGCCACCGCGTCCTCGAGTGCTCCGACGCGCTCGAGGTCGTCGAGGTCACCAGCCCGGCCCAACATCTAACGACCATCGACTACGAGCTGACGCTCCCGAGCGCAAGCGTGGGCGGTGGCCGAGACTTCGACGGACAACGCTTCGTCGTGCAGACGCTCGACGGCCCCGATCGCATCGCCGACAGCTCTGGCGAGCGCGTCGCCGTCTCGACGTTCTCGTTGACGGAGGAGCCCCGCACGATCGGCGCGGACGCGCGCGTCGACCTCGTGTTCGCGCTGCAAGGGAGCGCCGAGCTGCACGTCGCAGGTGACCGCTACCTGCTCGAGGAGGGCGGCGCCGCGACGACGCCGCCAGGGGTCACCGGGGCCGTCCGCGGCAGCGACGGCGGCGCAGCGCTGCACGTCCAGCTCGCGGTCCACAAACCCGAGTAGCGCCGCTACGCCTCGTCGAGCAAGAACGTCAGCTCATGCTTGTTGTGGTGCAGATGCACCACGCGCGCGCGATGGATCGCGGCGAAGCCGCGCGCCGCGTCGTGCTCGCCTGCGCCTTGGAACTTGATCGTGCACACGAACCGCTTGGCCATACCAGCCGCGCGCCATCGCTCGACGAGCTCGAGCAGCCGCTTGGGGTAGCAGATCACGTCGCTGAAGAGCCAGTCGACCGGGCCGACGTCGCTGGGTTCGAGCCCGAACGCGCTCTCGGTCCGGACCTCGACGTTGTCGAGCGCGGCGACCGCTGGGTCCATGTCTGCCTTGTCGACGGCCACGACGTCCGCGCCCAAACGCGCGAGCGCCCACGTCCACCCGCCAGGCGCCGCGCCCAGGTCGACGCAGCGCTCGCCGGGCTGCGGGTGATGGCCGAGCACGGTCAGCGCCTCCCAGACCTTGCGGTAGGCCCGGCTCGGGGGTCCGAGCTTGTCCTCCTCGAACGTGACCTCGCCGTTGGCGAACGGCGAGGTGCACGCAGCGCTGGCGAGCATCAGGTCCCGCTCCCACAGCGTCCACCCGCCCATCGGCGACGCCGGCACCTCGAACGGAAACGCCCGCGGCTTGGGCCGCAGCGGCGGCAGCTTCTCGGCCAGCAGCGCCGCGCGTCGGTGGAACGACTCGCCCGCGAACGCCCAGTTGCGCTGCATCGAGCGGAGCCAGCGCGCGCCGTCACCGATCGACTCGATGCGCCGCCACTCGGGCTGGAGCCAGGTGTTGGCGGCCCACCACGAGGCCTCCTCGCGAGCCTCGCGCGCCAGCACGAGGCGCCCCCGCGCCTCGACGAGGGCGTCGCCGACGGCTTCGAGCACGGGTTCCACCAAGCCATCGGGGGCGAGGTAGGCAGCGGCGACGCTTGGCGGCGGAGCGGACACGCCCAGAGCCTAGCCTGCAGCCCCCGCGGCCACGAGGTGAAGCCCTGGTTGTGCTGCGCCGCCGCGGGCGCGACCCAGCGCGTGGTTGCCTTCGGCGTCTCGCCGCACAGAATGCGGTCATGGCCGAAGTCCTCGCAGACCTGCGCGCCCGCGCGGGCGCCCGCCGCGCACGCCTCGTGCTCCCCGAGACGGGCGACGCGCGCGTCATCGAGGCGCGCCGACGGATCGAAGACCAAGGTCTCGCTGAGGTCGTCTGGGTCGAGGAGCCAGCGCGAGATCCCCGCCTCGACGCGGTCGCCGCCCTCGTGCACGAGCGCCGCGCGCACAAAGGCGTGACATTGCCTGAGGCGCGCGAGCTGGCGGCGCAGCCGCTGGTGTTCGGCGCGGGGCTGTGCGCGCTCGGCCACGCGGACTGCGGCGTCAGCGGCGCCGCCCACCCAACCCCAGACGTCATCCGCGCCGGGCTCGTTTGCATCGGCACCGCGGCGTCGACGCCGCTGGTCTCGTCGATGTTCTTGATGGTCCGCGGCGACGAGGCCCTGTCGTTCGCCGACTGTGGCGTGCTGCCCGACCCGAGCAGTGAGGAGCTGGTGCACGTCGCCAGCGCGACCGCGTCAAACCACCAGCTGCTCACCGGCCAGGAGCCGCGGGTAGCGTTCCTGTCCTTCAGCACCCACGGCAGCGCAGCGCATGACCACGTCACCAAGATGCAGCGCGCCTGCAAAGGCTTCCGCGCCGCGCGGCCTGACGTGCTCGCCGACGGGGAGCTGCAGCTGGACGCGGCCTACGCCCCCGACGTCGCCGCGCGCAAGTGCCCCGACAGCCCGCTCGATGGTCGCGCCAACGTCATGATCTTCCCCGACCTCAACGCCGGGAACATCGCCTACAAACTCGCGCAGCGGCTCGGCGGCTTCGACGCGTTCGGGCCGCTACTGCAGGGCTTTCAGCGCCCGTGGCTCGACCTCTCTCGCGGCTGCAGCCCCGACGACATCGTCGGCGTCGCGACGATCGCTAGCGCCATGCGCGGATGAACCGCCTCGCACGGCGCCCGCCGCGCGATGACGCTCACCCGTAAGCGCCCTGCGGACACGATGACGAATCGTCCGCCGCGAGATATCCTGTTCCGCGTGATGTGATCGCCCCGCGGGTGTCCCGCGGGCTCGACCCGAGCACACGCCCCCATCCCCTCGCACACCATGCTCTGCACCTCCCTGTTCACCCTCGCTGCCGCGCTGCCCCAAGGCGGCCAAGGATCCTCCGCCGCTCCCGTCGTCATCAACGAGTTCGTCTACGACGACTCCGGAACAGACGAGTTTGAGTTCGTCGAAATCTACAACCGCAGCTCGACGCCGGTCGATCTGAGCAACTGGACGCTCGTCGGCGACGACTCCAACGGCGTCAACTTCACGGAGACCTTCCCCGCTGGAACGATCCTCAACCCGGGTGACTTCCTCGTCGTCGGCGACGGCAACGTGCCGAACGTGGACATCATCCGCTCGTCGGGCTTCCTGCAGAACAGCAACGAGTCGATCACGATCTTCGACGCGTCGCAGGTCATCGTCGACACGCTGATCTACGAGGCCAACAAGGGCGTCTTCAACACCACGCTGGCCGAGGGCGAGGGCATCTGGGGCAACTTCACGTGCATCGAAGGCAACGAGTCCTCTTGGTCGCGCCTCCGCGACGGCTACGACACGGACAACAACGGTCATGACTTCCGTCTGCAGCCGTGGACGCCCGGCACCAGCAACGACCTGCCCTACACGTCGACGGTCGTCGAGGTCTTCGACGCCTACACGAACGGCAGCAGCGTCCCCGGCTGGGGCAGCTCGTGGTTCAACCCGCTCGCGGTCGACCCGTCGGTGGTCGACGCCAACAACCCGACCGCGATCCCGACCTCGCCGCAGGGCGGCAACGTCGGCGTGCTTTGGGACCCCGCCGGAGGCGGCGACCACGGCATGTTGCTGGCCGACCCCGGGCGCAGCGGCTCCTTCGAGGCCTACGTCTACATCTCGTCGGCGGTGACGCCGGTCGCCGAGCAAGAGATGTGGACCGTCGGGTTCGGCACGTCGGGCACCTACTACAACTTCCCTGACCCGACCACCGCGCTCGGGTTCACGGCCAACGGCAACACCGGCATCGGCTGGACCTTCGTCCGGGACGAGCTGGGCGCGAACCTCTACCTGATCGACCACAACGACGGCGGCGTCGGCGGCAACGCGATCAGCGACGCGACCATCATCGGGTCCATCCCGATCACCGCGGGCGTCAACGACGGCTGGCAGCGCCTGCGCCTCGAGGTCGCCTCTGGCGTCGTCATCGCGAACTTCGGCGGCACCTACGGCGTGAGCGACGGCACGGTCTTCACCGGCGCCATCGCCGACGTCGACCGCGGCCTCTACATCAGCTACCGCGAAGGGCTGACCGTGCTCTCGGACGCGCGCCCCTTTACCTGGGACCTGATGACCTTCGTCTCGCAAGGGTCGGCCCGCGCGACCGCCTACGGCGTCGGCTGTGACAACCTGTCGCTGACGACGACCGGAGCGCCGACGATCGGAAACCCGACGTTCTCGCTCGACGTCAACAACATCGGCGCGATCCCGCTCGCCTTCGTGGCGTTCGGCAGCAACGCGACCAACCCGGGCTTGGACCTGTCCATCATCGGGATGCCCGGCTGCTTCGGCTACACGAGCTTCGACCTCGGTCTTTACCCGACCGGGCCGGCTATCGGCGGCGCGGCCTCGATGGCCCTGCCGATCCCGAACTCGCCGACGTTCATCGGCTCGCGGTTCGCCGCGCAAGGCGTGAGCTTCGCGCCCGTCAACTCGCTCGGGCTGTCGGCGTCGAACGGGATCTCCCTGTTCCTCGGCTTCTAGGGTCTGCGACCCGCGCGCGGCGGCCTCGCCGCGCGACGAGCCGTCCCGCGCGGTCTAAAGACCGCGTTTGGCGACGAGCCGTCCCGCGCCGTCTAAAGAACGCGTTTTGTCACCACGTAGACCCCGAAGCTGCCGAGCCACTGGCCGCCATCGTAGTGCTCGCCGGTGACGGCCGCGAGGCCTGCCTCCCGGTGCGCGCGCGCGCAGCGTGAGACCGCGGCGGTGCGCGGGTCGTCTGCGCCGAGACCAGCGGCGACCCCCTCCAGCATCCACGCGCGCGCCAAGTTCAGACCGTCGAGGTGCGCGAGCTTGCCGTCGGACTTGTCGGTCACGACGGCAGGCTGCAGCACAAAGTCCTCGCCGAGGCCCGGCAGGAACCCGCCGAGCCACTCCGCGAACTGCGCGCGCGGCAGCACCCTCCGCATGAGGTCGGCCTCGGCGAGGCCCGGTGACAAGAAGTCCTGACCGCCGGGCTCGAACGCGAGGTTCCAGCCCCGGTCTTCGCCGTAGAAGGCCTCGGCGCGCGCCTTCAGCAAGCGCTCGAAGGCGTCGTCGCCGACCGCCCGCGCCCAGTCCAGCATCAACCCCATCGCGAACGCGGTCTGGCTGTGCTCGCCTGTGCGGATCGGATGGCTCAGCTTCGGGAACCACGCCGCCAGCCGCGCGCGCACCTCGGCCACGAGCGGCGCCAGCGCCGCCGCCCAGCCGCGGGCCTCGGCGTCCTCCCAGCCAAGCAGCTCGGCGTCGAGCTGGAGCAGCCACGCGAGCCCGTACGGCCGCTCGAACGACGCGCGCCCCTGCCCTTGCACGTAGCGCAGCTCCGCGGCGAGGTGCGCAGCGGTCAGCGATCGGCGCAGGGCCGCGCGCGCCTTCGCCGCGAACGGCGCTTGGGGATACGTGCGGGCGAGCCGCGCGAGCAGCCAGTGGCCGTGCACCGAAGAGTGCCAGTCGAAGCAGCCGTAGAACGCCGGCGTCAACGCGCTCGGCGCCGCGACGTCGCCCTTGGACTGCAGCACGTGGCTGATCTTGTTCGGGTACTCGCGATGAACGCAGTCGAGCGCGAGCGCGGCGAAGCGCGACGCCGCGGCCTCGGGGAAGGTGCGGGGTACCTGCGCGCAGGCGCACGTGACCAGAGACAACGCGCCCAGCGCGGCAGTGTTCGTCAATCGCATGTCGGCTTGGTTCGGTCACGCAGACGCAGTTGGCCGCACGCGGCGTCCGCGTCCGGCCCAGCTGAGTCCCGGATCTTGGCGAGCATCCCGAGCGCGTTGACGCGCTGCGCGATCTCGACGACGCGGGACCGCGGCGGCGAGCGGTAGGGCACGCCCTCTACCGGGTTGTAGACGATGAAGTTCACGTAGCCGCGCACCCCGCGCAGCAGCTCGACCAGCTGCGCGACGTCGTCGTCGCCGTCGTTCACGCCCTCGAGCAGCGTGTACTCGAACTGGATCGGCGTGCCGACGTCTCGCCCGTAGCGGTCGGCCGCCGCGACGATGTCCGCGATCGGGTCCTTGTGCGCGCGCGGCAGCAGCTCTCGGCGCACGTCGTCTTTGGGCGTGTGCACCGAGATCGCGAGGCACGGCCGCGCCGTTGCCGCCATCATGCGCTCGATCACCTTGACCCCGCCGACCGTCGACAGCGTCTGCCGCTTGGTCGAGATCATCAGCTCATCCCGCATCCGCGCCGCAGCGGCGAGCACGTTGTCGAGGTTATGCGACGGCTCCCCCATCCCCATGTACACCACGCGGCCGATCGGCATCTCCGCGCGCGCGTGCACGACCTGCTCGACGATCTCGTCGGCGTCGAGGTGCCGCTCGACGCCGAACATGCCCGACGCGCAGAAGCGGCAGCCGACCGCGCAGCCGACCTGGGTCGACACGCAGCACGCGCCGACCGGCATCGCGACGGTCTCGACCTTCTTGCCGTCCCGGAGCCGCAGCAGCAGCTTGACGGTGCCGTCGCGCGACGCCGTGCGGTCCGCGACGCTGGTGACGAGGCCGCGCTCCAGCCACAGCTGCACGAGCCGCCACTCCTCATCCGCGAGCCGCCAGCCGCGGCGGTCGAACACCTCCGGCGTCACCTGCTGACCCGTAGCGACCAGCCGCCTCGCCAGCAGCGCCTTCTCGCGCGACAGCACCTGCCCGAGGCCAGACAGACCCGACCCGACCAGGTCCGGCGAGGCGTCCGTCGATGGCGAAGTGGGTGGAGGCATAGGCGCGGTGCAGAGAGGCAGCGTGCCGCACGGGCGCGCGTCGCGCAATCCGCCGGGGCGCCGAACGGGCGCTCAGGCCGCCGCGACGCGCGCGCGGTGGCAGGTCGAAACGACGCGGAGATCTGCTCAACTGGACGACATGAGAACCCTCTTCCAGGCGCCCATCTTGGCCGGACTGCTGGTCGCGCTGTCCGGGTGCGGCGGCGCCAAGCCCGCGACGACCCTGCGCGTCTCGGGGATCCCCGACAGCAAGGGCACCGAGATCGACGCGCTCGCGCGCGCCGTCGAGTCTTACCTCGGCAAAGAGCTCGGCATGCCGGTCGAGTACATCAACGCGACGAACTACGACGCAGCGGTCGCGATGATGGGGTCCAACAAGATCGACCTCGGGTGGTTCGGCGGCGTCACCGGCGTCGACGCCGTCGACGCGTGCAGGGGCGAGGCCCGCATGATCGCGACGCGACAGAAAGACCTGCAGTTCAAGACGTACTTCGTCGCCAACCGCGCGGCCGTGGACGCCGGAAAGATCGGACCGGTGCAGGATCTGGCCGACCTCAAGCCCAAGCTCACCGGCCTGAGCTTCACGTTCGGCAACCTGCGGTCGACCTCAGGGCACATCATGCCGCGGCACTTCATGACCGCGGCCGGCATCGACCTCGAAGCGGGCGTCAAGGGCGGCGCCAAGAACCAGGCCAACCACACGATGACGCTCGAGATGGTCGCGGACGGCCGCGTCGACGTCGGCGCGCTCAACTACACCAACTACGAGCTCGCCAGCGACGAGAAGAAGCAGCAGGCGGTCAAGATCTACGAGACGCCGACCTACGTGGACTACTGCATGGTGGCGCGGGACAGCCTGGGCGACGCGCTGGTGGACAAGATCCAAGCGGCGTTCACCAAGCTCGACCCCGAGGACCCCGAACACCGCGCCGTGCTCGACGCGTTCAAGGCGGAGAAGTTCGTCGCGGCCGAGTCGTCGCAGTGGCAGATGATCCGCGACGTGATGAAGGGGCTGCAGGACCAGGGCCAGCTGAAGTAGCCTCTCAGTCGTGCCTACGCCGACTCCAGCCCCGCCTCGCGAAGCCGCGCTCTCGCTGCGCGGCGCGGCGGTGCAGGCCGACGGCCGCGAGATCCTCGCCGGCGTGGACCTCTCCGTCGCCGCAGGCGAGCGGGTCGCGCTGATCGGGCCGTCCGGCGCTGGCAAGACCACGCTCTTGCGCCTCGTGGGCACGAGCCGGTGGGCCGACCGCGGCGACGTCGAGGTCCTCGGCGTCGACCCCCGCCAGCTGCGCAGCCGCGCGCTCCGACGCCTGCGCGGCCGCGTCGGGTTCCTGCGCCAACAGGACAACCTCGTGCTGCCGCTGCGCGTCGCGCACAACGTCCTGATGGGCCGCCTCGGGCAGTGGTCGACGCTGCGCGCGCTGTGGAACCTGATCCGACCTGGTGAGCTCGACCGCGCGCGCGAGGCGCTGCAGCAGGTCGAGCTTGAAGATCGGCTGTGGGCGCTCCCCGAGGAGTTGTCCGGCGGCGAGCGCCAGCGCGTCGCCGTCGCCAGGCTCCTCGTGCAGCGCCCGGAGGTGGTGCTCGCTGACGAGCCCGTCAGTGCGCTCGACCTGCGCCTCGGCCGGGACATCGTCGACCTGCTGCTGTCGCTCGCGCGCGCGCGGGACGCGGCGGCGGTGATCAGCTTGCACAGCCTCGACCTGCTCGACCACGGCTTCGACCGCGTCGTCGCGCTGCGTGACGGCCGCGTCGCCTGGCCGGGAGACCCCGCAGGCGTCGACCAAGCGACGCTGCGCGACGTCTATGGCGCCGACTACGAGCGCGTGCTAGTCGACGAGGCGCGCGCACGTTGAGCGGCGCGCGCAGCGACCGCCCTCGCCGCGGCGCGTGGCGCTGGCTCGCGCTGGGGGTTGCGATCGGGCTGAGCTTCTGGGCGCTTCGCTGGGACCTGAGTCACCTCGCGACCGCAGACGGGTGGACGGCGGCGTGGACCCGCGTCCACGCGTTCGCCGCGGCGTTCACGCCGCCCGACCTG
>JAYYEE010000052.1:0-2991 GCA_036160175.1 Planctomycetota bacterium | reverse complement strand
GCCTCGATCGCGCCGAACGGCACGGAGTGATCCCCGCCGAGCACGCCCACGACCTTGCCTGCGTCGAGCAGCGGCCCGACGCGGTCGGTGAGCGACCGGTTCACTAGCGCGCCGGCTTCATCCACCACCGCGCAGCTGGGGTCGCCCGCAAGCGCGCCGCCCACGGCGAGGACCGACGTCGCCGCCTCGCGGCCGCGCGTGTGCGCCGCGGCGACGTCCGGATCGGCTGGCTGCAGGTGGATGCCCGCCTCGTAGACGCGGCCAAAGTGGAAGTCGTAGAGGTCTACCTGATGGCTCGCGGCCAACATGGCCGCAGGCCCCCGCTCCGCGCCCCCGCCGTAGGAGACGGTCGCCGCGAACGGCACCGGCACGAGCACGACCCCGGCCGACGACTCAGGGTCGTCGAGTCCAAAGATGCCGCTGCCGGGCCGTGCCGCTGCGTCGGGGTCAAAGGCCGCCATGTTGGTCGTTATTCACATTCCGGCGGCCAGCGGAAGGACGGAGGCGGCGCAGCGCAAAAAAAAGGCTCCCTGGCTGGGGGGTGTTCGCTGCAGCGAGATCGCCGGAAGGCGTTCGCGACAAGGAACGTAAGAATCCAGCCAGGGAGCCCACCTCGTCTCGTTGCGGGTCCATGCCACCCGCATTCATGACTATATGGGACACGGCGGCGAGTTACTTCAGAAAGACAAAACTTTCCACAGACCGAAATCCGGCCCCGCCACAGATCCGCGGATCAGGCTTGAGTCGCGCCGCGCCATCTGTTTTAACGCTTCGCCGACAACGGTTAGGCAGGATAGCTCAGTTGGTTAGAGCGAAGGCTTCATAAGCCTTAGGTCGCCGGTTCAAGTCCGGCTCCTGCTACCACCTCGAAGTGCGGCTGCGGCGTTCGCTTGCGTCTGAACGCCGCCATGCCCTGGTCACCGGCCACCCGGCCAAACCTGACAGTCACTGTCAAAACCGACCAGGAGCCGGCCCATGACCGAGGGCTCGCGGCAATCTGGCGGCAGCCGCCAACGGCCGCCGCGTACTCCATCGTCGACGCCCGTGACCCGCGCGCGGTCGCCTCGCGATGTAGCTCTGAGGCGCGCGCCGATTACACTCCGCGGTCATCGGCCTCGACGCTGTCGACGAGGCGCGAGGCGCCGCGCACCGAGGCGTCGCACTCACTCGAACCATCCAATCATGGCACCTATGTCACCGACACCACTCGCCGGGCGCGGCGTCGCCGCGCTCTCGCTCGCCTTGCTCGTCCAAGCTTGCCACGTAGGCAGTGCGAACAGCACGCCAACCGACGTCGCGTCCACCCAAGGGCGCGCCGGCGACACCAGCGAAGGCCCCAAGAGCTGGGCCGAATACAAGCAAGCGGTGGTCGCCAGCGGAGAGCTGGGCGTATGGACCGCGACCGACACGACCCAGGAGATGTGGGAAGGCGTCCCCGCCGGGTTGCGCTACACGGCGCGGCAGTCGACGCATCTCAGCGAGGGCGGCGACCAGGTCCTGCGGTCCCACCGTTGGGTCACCGAAGACGGCAAGGTGTTGACGGTCGGCACCAGCGTCACCTTCTGGGACGAGGAGCGCGGCGCGGTGGTCGGCTACTCGTCCGGCTTCGACACGGGCGTGCTCTTCTCCGGTGAATCGACGCTGCGCAGCGTCTCGGCCGACGGCGAGCGGTGGCATTACACGGAGCACAGCCGCGGCGTGACCACGCACTACGAGCAGCATTGGCGCTGCGACGGCGACACGATGACCTTGACCGCGAACCGCAAAGACCAACAGGGAGAACCCTGGACGATCGTGCACCAGCGCGCGGCGGCGTCCGCGGGCGCGCTCAGCGAAGCGGCGGTCCGCGAGTTCGCCGTCGACTTCCACGCTGGCCTCGTCGGCTACGAAGCGGGCGCCAAGGCCTGGCGCGAGGGGCTCACCGAGGAGACCACCTACTTCAACGCGGGCTTCGCGGCGCCGCAGAAGGTCAACCTCTCGATGGCCAACCCGAAAGACTTTTGGGAAGACTCCGTCACCTGCGACGTCAAGGGCGTCAAGGTCTACGGCGACTGCGCCAGCGTCTATGGGGCGGTCACCTACAAGGACTTCGACATGACGCACACCAAGCGCTTCCACGGCGTCGTGGTCGAGTGCGGCGGGCGCCTCGTATGGGACCGCTGGATGGAGGTCGCAGACGGCGCGCTCTCCCTGCAGTACATGGGCTACCGCACCGAGGTCGCGGGCTTGTATCCCGACTACTTCAAGATGTACTGGGCCGCGGTCAACGGCGACGCTGAGACCGCCCGCGCGCACGGCGCCAAGCTGCTCGAGAAGGACCCCACGCTCGGCCTCGCTTACATCGGCGAAGCCACAGCGTGCTGGTTCCACGGCGACCCGGAAGGTCACAAAGCCGCGTTCGCCAAGGCCGCCGAAAACATGGAAGGCCAGCCGATGGCCGCGCGCCTGTTCGTCCAGTCCATCAACGCGGCGACCACGGAGGAGAAGCTGACGCTGGCGCGCAAGGCGATGGTGCTCGCGCCGGATGACCCGATGCTGGCGCTACAGCTCGCCTACTTCCTCTTCGCAGAGGCCGACGAGGCCGCCGAGGCGCTCGCGATCATGCGGCGCGTCGCCTGGCGCTGGCCCGCCTGCGGCGGCGTGCACAACATGCTCGGCTACCTCGAGCTCGCTGCAGGCAACCAGAAGGCCGCCGGTGACCACTTCCGGATGTATGCCCGCGTCTGTCCGGAGATCGCCAACGCCCACGACTCGCTCGGGGACTACCAGGTCGCCGTAGGCGACAAGGAAGGCGCGATGAAGAGCTTCGCGCGCGCGCTGGAGCTCGACCCGAAGTCCAAGGTCACAGCCGAGAAGTTGCAGAAGCTCCGCGAAGGCGACGACGACTAGGTCGCCGCGACGGCGCCGGCGTTAGCCGCCGGCGCCCATCGCCTTCTCGAGCGCGCCGTTATCGAACACCTCGTGGAAGGCGACGATCCGGTCGCTTGACCA